>NZ_PIRZ01000007.1 GCF_003048575.1 Campylobacter concisus
AGTCAAAGAGGCTACAAAGATGTTGCTTTTATAGTTGTAACGGTTGTAATAGTTGTAAGGAGTAAAAAATGATGGATATAGCTATAAATCCTCTTGAAAATCGCGCGGTGGAGCGAACGCAAGCGGCAGGGCTAGTTAGACTGGTAAGAGAATTTGAAGAAAAAGGATTTGAAATGAGAGTAAGTGCTAAAGGTGAGCTATGGGGCATAAGGCGCGGAAACATGATAAAGGGTCAAAAGGCAGACTACTCAAAGAGCATGTTTAAGCTAGTAGGCAAATATATCATAAGAACCGCCGACGGCAAAGTAATCGATACAGCGGCTTAAATTTGATTTTTCGGGAGCTCTGCGGAGCTTCCTATAAAGTTAAATTTTAAGAAAGGAGAATAGATGAAAACAGCGAGATTAGTGTTTGTTTCTACTCCCTACGCCAGTATCGAGTGCAAAGATCGGGACAGAAACTACTACGCTAAGCAAATAGCACAGCAGGCTTGCGCTATCGTCAGAGCTAACGGCTATGAGCCTATCTCGCCCGTGCTTGCATGGATGGATGTATATAGCGAACTTGAGCGCGAAAGAGTAATGAAAAACTGCGAAGAACTGCTTAGAGTGTGCAGCTACTACTACAGCCACCCGTGCAAGTGGAGCGACAAGAGTAAGGGCATGGCACAAGAGGCGGCATGGGCTAAAGAATATGGTCTTAGTGAGCTTAAATTTAGTTTGTTTGAGTGATAGGGCTAATAAAAATTTTTAATGAGGAGCAAAAGATGCAAATAAATAGTTTTAGCGACGTAGACGTCGCTTTAAAAAGACTATGCGAAGTAAGCGTAGGTATAGAAAAAATTAACGGTGAAGTAACGCTTGAATGCAACCGTATAAAAGAAGCTAGAAAAAGCGAAATTGAAAGACTTGAGAGTGAAAAAAGCTACATTGAGCAGCAAATCACACTATTTTGCGAGGACAACAAGGCTGAATTTGCCGAAAAACGCTCTAAGGAATTTACCTTTGGCGAGATCGGCTACCGCATAAGCAAAAGCGTAAGAGTACCTAGCGTAAAAGCCAAGCTTGAGAGTTTGCTAAACTCCATAAAGGCGTTTGGGTTAGGTAAAGAGTGCATCATATACGAGGAAAAGCCTAACAAAGAAGCGCTGGCAGAGCTAAAAGACGAGGATTTGGTAAAGCTCGGTCTTAAAAGAGTGGTAAAAGATAATTTTAGGATAGTGCCTAAAATAGAGAGTTTGGAGGTAGGAAAATGAACGAGATAAAGAGTGATTTTCAAATTTATTGGAGTGAATATAAAAAGTTAAAAGATAGCAAAAATAGGCTTTTGCCTAGGTTTGTAAGACGAGAAAAATTAAGAATTTGCGTTAAAGGGCTTTAAGCCCTTTAAAATGCGTTTAATGCTGAATTAAACGTATTTTAAAAGGTTTAAATTTTAAAGGAAAACCATGCAAAACATCGACGAAAAACTAAAAGTTAGACTTCTAAAGCTCCAAGCTCTAGCGGAGCAAGGTGTAGGTGGTGAAGCGGTAAGTGCCAAAGAGATACTAAACAAACTACTAAAAAAACATAAAATAAGCCTTGAATCACTAATAGACGACGAAAAGAGCAAGGAGTATGCTTTCAAATACGAGAGCAAATTTGAAAAAGAGCTTTTGTTCAGAATTTGTGCCAAAGTAAAAAATATATTCATAAGTGACGGCATAAAATATATGCAGCGTAAAGGCAGACAAATAAGCTTTTGTTTGACCAAATACGAATTCATGGAGTTTGAAATTTTAAGATCGGCATATTTTCAAAGCTGGGAGAAATGTTTAGAAAATGCTCAAGCTGCTTTCGTATGGAAAAACAAACTAGGCTTCAAAGACAACAAACGCATAGGAGAGGTAAAACCTTTAAGCCCTGAAGAGATAAAAGAGATACTAAATATCCAAAAGATGGCCGAGGGAATGCCCGAAGCCCAGCTTCAAAGAAATTTGCTGGAGGGCAAATAATGAAGCATACTGCTAAAGAGATAAAACAAAATAGAATTTACTTCACCGATGTAATCGCAAAGCTGATACAAAAGGAGCCTAAAAAGCAGATGGATAGAGATCTAGCCAACCTTTTTGATGAGTTAAGAGAAACATTAAAGGCAAGAGATGAGCGCTAAGCAAAGAGAACACCTAAAAAATTTAGCTATTAAAAGACACGAAAATGCACTTTTTAGGCTGAAAAATGCACTCGGCTACGATCTTAGTTTTTACCGCTTTAAAAACGGAAAGCTAAACGTGTCAAAACTAGCTAGGTGCAGTGGTTTAAGCCGTGGATTTTTAGAGAAAGAGCTGTGGAAAAAAGGATTATAATGAGCGAAATTTTCGAGTTTTTAAAAAGTTCTAGCCTAACCAAGGATAGTTTCAATGAAAAGGTCGAGTTTTTGATAGATGGCTTTTTAGTAAAGCAGCTAATCACACTGATCTACGCGGACGGCGGCACGGGCAAAAGCTACATGGCCTTTGCTCTAGCTAAAAAACTTTGCAAAGAGGGTCAAAGGGTGTTTTTCATAGACTACGACAACCCCGTAGGCGTACTCAAACAGCGCGGCGTAGATAGGCTACTTATAGAAAGCTACGAGAATATGAATTATATCCAGCGCTCCACTTTGGAGCTTTGCGGATTTGAGCTTGTTCTAAAGCTAGAAGAAAACGCTGTAGGCAAAGCCTACAAAGATTGCGTTTTTATCCTGGATAGCTTGCGTGATTTTGTAGACATCAATAACGATAACCGCATAAATAGGCTATTTGGTGCGCTTAAGAATTTACGTGAAGCGGGAGCTACCGTGATCATCCTCCACCACTCTAACAAAGACGGTAAAAACTATCAAGGCAGCAACCATATAAGAAATTCTCTCGACGTTATGTATCATCTAATAAAACGCCCTAGCAAGGAAAACGAGTTAAATTTCTTACTTGAAGTAGCCAAAGAAAGAGCCGGAGTAAAAGATAGCGGTTTTTGTGTAAAAACGCTAAATTTAGAACTAAACGAGCTTGACGTGGAAGTAGCTAGAATGAGTGAATACGAGCTAAATTTTACCACTCTAGCGCAAAAGATACTAGCCGGCGGCGAGGCAAACAAGACCGAGCTGCTAAACGCTATGAATTACGAAAAAGACGATAGAACGGCTAGGGATTGCCTGGATAAATTCGACGGCAAGCTATGGTTTAGCCGTAAAATGGGCAAGAGCGTGATATATAGTTGTAAAGCGGAGACTACAACCGATACAACTGTTACAACTATAAGGGAAAATACCTTAAATTTGGCGGTTTGAGATGAATACGAGCGAACTAAAAAAATACTATATAAAAATGATACAAACATTGAAGCACAACTATTTCGTGGATGACGAGTGCAGGAAAGTATATTTACGGGCGCAATTTGGCAAAGATAGCCTGAAAGAGCTAAGTATAGAGGAGCTTAGGGTCGTGCTAGAGGTCGTGGGATATAAGCCCCATAAAGACACAAATTTTAAAAGACCTGCGCGAAAAACCAAAGCAACCCGCAAAACCAAAGCAAACAAAACGTCTAATCATTCTTTTGTAGCCGGTGAAGATCTAACGCCAGCTAAAGGCAGCCTATACGCGACCAAAAAGCAGCTTGAAACTATTGTTGGTATTTGGGAAGAGATAGCCAACGTAAAAACGGGCATGGCTTTAAGAGAGTTCATCTTTAGGATAGTTAAAATCAGACCTTTGCATCTTAAATTTCTATCAAGGAGCGATGCCGCCGACGTCGTGCAAGCCCTTATTCAAATGAAAGATAAATATTACAAATGATAAATAGCTTCGATATATTCGCCGAGTTCTACAACCGCGTCAAAGAGAGCGAAAGCATGGCCGACATCATCAAAGAATACGGCGGAGCAAATATTTACGTGCCAAGCTACAAAGGTACATTTAGAAACTACGATATACTCAAAGAATACGAAGAAGGCATAGAGTTAGGCAAGCCACGCCCAGTAGTCATTCGCGAGATCGCCGCGAAGCATAACTTGAGCTATAACAGCGTTTGTGCTATAACCAAAGAGTTAAGAGAGCCTAGTTTGTTCGAGTAAATGCGTCCTCTTTCCTACGCTTTTCTTTAAAATCCAATCTGTAGAAACTTCCGCCTTTAATCCTTTTTTGACAAAATATTCCCAAGCAACTATAATACACCCCAAAAAGGCCTTTAAAAATGCTTAAATTGCTAATATTTACGAGCCTGCTATTTACTTGCGCCTTTACGGACTATGAGGCAAAGGTGGTAAAAATTTCAGACGGCGACACTATAAAAGTCTTGACTGTGGATAAGCAAGAGATAAAGATAAGGCTTCACGGCATAGACGCCCCAGAAAAAAAGCAACCTTTCTCACGTTTATGTAAACAAGCCCTGCAGGCTAAAATAGCTGGAAAGATCGTAACCGTAGCGGGAGATAAAAAAGATAAGTATCAAAGGACTATCGCAAAAGTATTCCTTGATGGAGAAGACGTGAATAAATTTATGGTCAAAAACGGCTATGCTTGGGCTTTTAAGAAGTATTCCAAGGAGTATGAGAATGATGAAGCGTATGCCAGAAATGCAAAGCTAGGCCTTTGGCAAGAAGATAGCCCGACCCCGCCTTGGGAGTTTAGAAAAAAGAGAAAAAACTAGACTACTACTTAAAGCTATCCTTTACGAAATTTATAGCTACTTTTTTTACGACTTCTTCGGTTTTATCCGGCAATTTTCCGCTTTTATCTACCGGCAAGAACGGGCGAGCCGCGATTCTTACGTTTTTACTTCGTCCCGCCTTATTGGTGCCGAATTGATGAACTAATCCATAAGCAAAGCCATTCTTATTCGTATTATTAGATACTGTAGCTTTTTTATCATCTGCTTTAACTATCCACCTATCTGCTAAATTTCCATCTGATCTTAAAATATTAAGAGATTTTCCATGTCTTTGTTTTTGCTTGATAGTGCTAGGTTTTAAGGCTTGCCATTTTTGTCCGAAGGGACTGCTCTCGTTCTCAAAACTAGCTTCTATTTCGTTTTGTAAGATATTGCCTAGTGTTTGCATTAGCGGCTTGGTTTTTTTGTCGATATTTTGCAGAGATTTTAGCTTAGTTTGCAGCTCTTCTAGGCCTTTAACTTCTATCATTGCGTTTGTCCCCTTAAAATGTGGTATAATTACACAAAGTAGATAAGAGATGGCCCAGATTTGGCAGGGTTCCAGTTGCAAAAAGCAAGCTGTATATGACTTGGGTTCGATGCCCGGCCTTATCTACTTTATTCTTATATATCTTTTTTTATCTTTCAAAATAGCTTTATAATTTTCTACGGGTATCCTCGTAATAGTCGCTATAAAATTATCGGTTTTAAATTTTTTAAGCGTATAGTCTAGGCGGATGACGGCGTAATTTACCATGTTATCGTTTTGTAGGCTATTATAAAAATATAGTAAAACATTGTCCTTTTTATCGTAAAATACGCGTTTAGCTTCGTCAAAAACGCCTACTACGGCTTTTATTTCATCGATATTGGGCTCTTTTCCCTTCGGCTTGCTATCTCTCGTGATGTGCGAGATGGTGTTTTGATAAACGGCTATACTGGATGCTTTGGGCTCTACGTCGATGATTTTTAGATTTTTCTTGATACTTTGCTTTAACTCCCCTACTTGAGCCACCTGGTAAATTTTATCCTTGATGATTTTACCGCCGACTACGGCGCCTACCATGTCGTCTAAGCTTTTTTGCCAAACGTAAATGTCTCGCTCGTGCTCGAAGCTATCTATGGATTGTTTTAAATTTTTCTTTGCAAGAGTTGAAATAATGGCGTCTAAGGCCTTATTTTGCTTATCTTTTAGAATTTCGTTTGTTTTATCGACTTTACCTGGGTTGTATCTAAAATCTTTTTCTGCAGCTTGAGGTAAAAAAGAGCCATCTGTAAGTGGCACGATACCTCTAGCTACGCATTCGGCCTCTGTAAGCACCTGCACCTTGCAGCGACACCCCCAGCCATTTGGCGGATAGTTGGTATCCCAAAATTTATCAGTTTTAGGTAGTGTCTTGCCGTGAAGCTTTCTATGAGCTTCTCTTGTTCTGCTATCAAGCACTGCAGTATAGCGGAAGTATTCGCCTAGGCTTTGCATCTGACTTTCATACCTAGCCTTAGCATAGGCCGTTCTCATATTGGTGTTAAATATAGTTCTTAATCTTCTATTGCCTACGTAAATTTCTTTTTCTTCGCCAGTCTTTGGGTCTTTTACTTTGATATTTCCCAGCCAACCCTTCTTTGCCAGCATAGGTTTTACACTATTTTTCCACTCGTCAAACCCAATGCCGTCTTTAAAAGCTTTTGTAAGCGAACTTTGCATATCTTTTAAAAGGTCTAAATTTGTCATCTTGGCTATCGTAAAAGCTTTTTTGTGGGCGTCGTGAATGATCTCGTCGTAATCAAAGTGCGCTTCTGGCTTTTTGCTCTTTAAATATTCATAAACCGCCGTAGGCTCCTCAAAAAAACTAAAATTCATCTACATGTCCTAACATCTGGGCATTTGCTACAGCTCTAAACATTAGTGGTTCAAGCCTCTCAAATGGCAAATCATAAAGCTCGTAAAGCTTATCGAAAGCCTCTTCGTAAGTCTCGCTGCTTGCGATTAGTTTGTTTAAGGCCGCTTCTATCTCGCCGTCTTCTATATCCATCTCGTCCGTGGCTTTATCAAATCTATCTAAAGCCTTTAAAGAGCCTTTTAAGGCTGTTAAATTAGCTTTATTAGCTTTTAAATTTTTCTCTTGCACCCCGGCATTTTCGTCGATCTCGATATTGTAAGTCGAGGTTATATATTTTTTGGTCGGAGCAAAGCCCATATCGTATAGCGTCTTGTCTCTTGCGGCGCGCTCGGTATTAGGAGCGTCTTCGTCGAATAGTTTTGCGTAAAGCTCGCCGTTATAGCCGTTGATCTCCTTAAAAAAACTTATAGCCTTGTTCATCACGAAGATTAAAATTTTAGCATCGTTTGCGGCCAAATCCTCTCTGATTTCATTATGTGTCTTTGCTGCGGCATAGCTTCCCTCTTTTACATCGCTAGTCAAATTTGCGCCTAAAATAGCCTTGCTGATTTGATTGTCAAGGTATGCGGGAAGTCTCGTAAAATCTACGTTTGAGGTAGGCTGCACCAGCGTAATCTCCTCGTCTGTGTCTATGACCGCGCTATCGCCGCTAAGCATAGCTTGCACTTCCGCAGCCATTTCATCGGGCTCGTAGCTAGTTTTTGCTATCGCCCAGGGCGATCCGAATTTTTCTAAAAACCTAAACCAAAACTTTAAACTGGCGTTTTTCATCTTGACGGGGAAATACAGCTTTTTAAGCAGCCCGTCTCCGTATACCTTTCTAAAATTCGCTCTGTTTAATGCGTATATAACTTTTAAAGGCGGAATACTTCGCTCGCTTCCGTTCGCATTAAATGTGAACTCGCCCGCGTCGTTAAATTTAAACTGCCTAAAATCGCGCTGCACTAGTCTTGGGTATACAAGACCTTCTTTGTCTTTGTAGTTAATCTCGAATACGTTTAATCCGTAAAGATAGGTCTCTAAAATTTGGCTGACTACGTCGGGATTAAAAATCTTTTTAAATTCGTCCTTAATTTTTTCATCGTCGCAAACGATTTGGATCTCTTTTTTCTCAGTCACGGACTTGCGGCTTACGTCGCACTGCGTAACGGTAAGATCGGCTAGTATCATATCCATATCGTCGTCGCCTACACTCGAAACTCCTGTATTTATCAGCAAATCTATCAGGGTACCGTTTTGGGGGATGAGAGCCGCCTTCTTGCGCTGTGGCTGCTCGGATTTATTTTTAAATAATTTGTCAAATATCATCTTATGCGCCTTTTTACTTTCTTTTTTAGTTTTGTTAAGTCGTATGCGCCCGCCAAACTGTCGGGCGCGTCGTCGTGCTTGGCTTCGGGATACTCCGTAAGCTGCTCCATAAGCAAGCTTTGACTTTGATGAAAGAGTATTTCGCCGTCTTCTATAGGCACTTCAAGCTCCTCTATTCTTTGCCCTTTGCTTGAGGTATTATTCACGCCTTTTAAAGGTAGTTTAACGCCTATCTCGAAGGCCTTTTCTCTAATCCAGCCTCTAAAAAATTCCTGCCCGCCATTACTCTCTATCGCGCAAACGCGGCATTTATAGAGCTGATTAAGCCTAATGATCTCTTTGATGGCCTTTTTGGTCTTCATGACCTCTACTATGCTTTCTGCTACGTAGATCTTGGCTTCTGCCCTACTTACTCCTAGCACCGTTATAGCCGTGTAGTCGCTCTTTTTCTTTTCTCCTGCTGGGTCGATATACATCACAAAATAATCGCACCTTGGAAGCTCACGATAAAAATGCATACTCTCTTTGGTGAAAATTTGAGTTTCGATACGCGGATCGTTTTGTTGCTCTTTGTTGAAGCTTTTTAGGTTTTCGGCGCGCTTTTGCATGAGCTTTAGGATCGGTAGCGCATCCTCCCAAAGCACCCGCGCTCCGTTGTCCATAAGGGCTTTGTTTTTTAAATAAAACGTTTCGCTAGCCTCTTTTGAGACGTTTTTGTAAAGCTCGCTCCATCTCTCCCATAAATCCATACGCTTTGGGAAATTTATGATGCTTTGGTACTTTTTGGCGTTCCAAAATTTGAGTTTGAGCTTCCTGGCTAAAACGCTATCCGCGTGAAGTACGGTGCCGATATAAAGTACGTCGAGGCTACCGTCTACGCTACCCAAATTTAAAACCGCTTCGTCTAGCCACTCCTCGAGCTTGTCGCGTTGCTCTTTGCTGCGTACGTTGGTATCGTTTTCTAGGTCGTCTAGGACTACTAGATCGGGGCGATAAACGCCGAATTTTACACCGCGTAGTCTTTTACCCGAGCCAAAAGCCTTAAGCTTGACTCCGTTTTTGGATACGAACTCGCCTATCTTCCAATTTTTGCTTGCGCCGCAAACGTGCGGGAAGTCCATTTTTAAATTTGCGTTGTCCTCAAGCTCGGCTTTGATGGCCTCAAGACACCCCTCAACGAGCTCCACGGCATCTGAAATTTCGACTATGAATCGCTTCTTGCTAAAACAAATACACCAAAGCGGAAGAAGCTGTGAGCAGTACGTCGTCTTTGCATGACCGCGCGGCGCGGCGCGGGCGTATTTGTCTCCGCTTGCGTTTTGCGTCATAGCTTCAAAGATTTGCGCTAGATCCTCGTGAAGCGCACAAGAGCTACTAATACTAAAATAGTGCGGGAAATAAGTCCTTGCAAAAAACATAAAATCACGCTCAGCGCGCCGTACTCTTGCGGCCCTATCTTTTGGCGACAGAGGGCTATTTAGATGTATCTGCTCTTTTAGCTCTCCGCTAAGCTCCTCTAGCCAGCCGTAAAAGTCTTTACGCGTAAGCTTGCTAAGCTCGGGTTCTACGGCGCCGGCTTGCTTGTGCGTTTCTCTACTGTCTTCTAAGAAGCTATCTAACTCATCTCTTGAAAAAAGCATGCGTCATCCTAAACGTCGAGCTCTTCTATAGCTTTGACGAATTTCTCGCTCTCGATGAGCTCTACGAGTTTTTTTATGCACTCTTTGTTCTCGTCGTCTTTAAATTTATCGACTACTAGCATAATGACCTTTTTGGCGATGCTTAAGCGGTACGCCGCCGGATTTTCGTAGCTTGCAACTTTGGTCATCTTAACAAAGCTATCGCCTATCTTTGAAAGCGCCTCGGCCTTTTTGCCCGCGGGCAGTTCACTCTCTCTTATATCTTTTACGGCCAGGCGCATCTCTTCGATAAAGTTTTGATAGATGTTTTGCTTATCTTCTCCGCTTTTATTTAGATAGCTTGCTGCTTTTAGTTCGTCCCAGTCGCCGTTTTGAGATTTGTAATTTTTTATGGTTTTTACGGTCTTGTTTAAAATTTCGGCTATGCGCTCAAGGCTGAAGCCTTTTAAATATAGCTCTTTTGCTAGCTCTTTGATATTCGGTTTCTCAGCCATTTAAATCCTTTAAGTCCATTTTTTTCTCACTGTGTCGAAACGCTCTTATACCGAGCCTTGGCGCGCTATCGTCTTCTATTTGGCTCGGAAGCTTCTTATTAGCCATCTTCAAAAGTAGAGCGTCTATCTTTTCTATTTGCTCATTCAGCGCCTCTTTGGGAAAGTTGTTGCGCTTTTTGAGCTCGATAATAGTTAAATTTACGCCGATGTCTTTTAACAGCGGCGTAGGGTTTTGCGGAAGTTTGATGAAAGAGGAGATATAGGCCAAGGCATCGTTTACGCTATCGTCTATGACGTTTTGATTAACGGCACCGCTTCCTTCAAAGTCGCTGAGCTCTTGCAGCTCTCTAGTAGAAACTTCTTTTAGTAGATCCTCGTTTGTTAAAACCATTATTTTGTCTCCAAATATTTTAAACCTTTTGACCGTATTCGTTATTAGCTTTTAGCGAGCGTTAAAAGCGCGTTAAAACGTTTAAAATATTTTTCTCGTAGTTTTAGTCATTTTTGATTTAAAAGGACGTGAAGCCCTTTTAAATCGATTTGTTACATTTTTAGCTCAATGATCGCGTCAAGCCTATTGCAGATCGGAAGCGGTCTGCTTTCACTAACAATGCCCCAGCCCATACCTTTGTCAAGCACCTCTGGAGCCGCAGCGAAGAATTTAGTCGGAGCCTTTCCGATGGCAGACGTATGGTTTGCTCTCGTATAAACTATCTCAAAGATATCGTCCATCAAAGGCACTACTACGCCTTTTTTGCCACTCATGTAGCTCGTATCTTTACCCTTCGTGTTTTTGTACGAGGCATCGTAAGGCATAAAGGTCTTGCCAAAAAGTTTAAGGGTTAAAACGCCGTTACTGTCAATGACTCCGCAGGATTCTAGCTTTAGAAGTTCTTGGGCTTGGGCTAGTTTAAGCAGCTCGCCAAAAAGTTCTCTAGTTACTAGCGCGATATACGGCTTTGCAACGCCTAACACCTCTTTTTGAGCAGCCTCGATATCGCTTAATAAATCCAATAATTTAGTCGCATTCGTGATAGTTATCTCTTTTCTATTTGCGCTAAGCTCAAACAGCACCTTTCCTTTGCCGTCCATTACCTTACCGAAAATAGCGCCTATGGCCATATACTCTACGGTGTTGGTGATCTTGCTCTTTTGGCTAGCTAGTTTTTTGCCGATAGCCGCAGACAATGATTTAAGCTGCTCGCTTTGGGTATTGAGCGTTCTTAGTAAATTCATCTCGCTAGCTGGGAGTGGATCATACTGTGGGAAGCGAGGAAGCGGTACAGAGATGATAGTTTGGTCGGGATTTTTTGTCACTAAGTGCTCTCCGTTTTCGCTAACGCTTTCAAGGATTATGCCCGCACCTTTTTCGATGATAATGTTATGGGTATTGGAAAGCGTCGGAGTCCATTTTTTAAAAAACGTATCCGTTATAAAATTTTGATCGACCTTAGTCTGAATTATGATCTCAGTCATCGCCTCGACCGTAAATTTTTTTAAAAGTTCATCCATTTTTTATCTCCTTATCTAACTATGATTTTTTGTTTGAATAATGCGGTCTTTAGCTCCGCCGCGGCGCCTTCCAGCATTACCTCGCCAAGCACCAGCACGTCTGCGTCCCCTGTGGCCTCTACGTTGTCGCAAAGTACCCCGAATACCGCGGAAGCGTTTGCGATAGTAGTGGTTTGATTGTCGCTGGTCACGGCCGCAAAACTCTCGCCACCGTTAATACTAAACAGCACGGCTCCGCACTCTAAGGTCTTTGTAGTCTCTACTTTGGCGTTAACGCCGAGCACCTTGTTTACGACCACATCTCCGACGGTCTTTGGTTTTTTCTGTTCGTTTGACATCTTATTCTCCTCCTAATGCAAATTTAACGACATCTATTTCTGCGTCCGATTGGCTTTTGTTGGCAAACATATCGTTACTCGGTATACTCGTTTTTTGCTGTGGCAGCATAACGCCTTTTAAAAACTCATTAAAGCCGTTTAAATCGGCTTTTGCGTAACTGAGTGCCCACTGTTTTTGACTTTCTTGCAGCTTATTTGCGATAATAGCTGTGTCTACCGCGCTTTGAGCTAGTTGCTCTTTTAGCGTAGCAACCTCTTGTTTAGAGGCGTCAAGCTGATTTTTAAGCTCGACTATCTGAGCCTCATAGCTCGCGCCGTTTTGCGTAGCGGCCTGAGCCTTCGGCTCGCCTTTTGGATTTTTTGCATCATCCATGTTTGTCTCCTTTGTAAAATTTTTATTTGCTCTTACTTCGCCTAGCTCGTCAAGAAACGGCTTATTAGTTAGCGCCGCCGAGTGCAACGTGCACCCCTGCCAAGCTCCGGTTTTTTCGTCTACCCCCATAAAGTCGTAAACCGGGCTAAGATATTTATATTCGCCGTTCTTGATAAAATCCTTTGCCTTGGTTGTCCAACTTACGCGCCCGTAAAGCGCGCCGTCTTTTATAAAAAGCTCTTTTATCCAGCCCGCAGCAGGCGCTATCTCCCCGCTTAAAGTTTGGTGCTCGTAGTCGATCACTATATCTAGGCTACGCTTGTCGAAATTTAGCTTCATTTTTTCTATGTCTGCAGCGTCTATACTAAACGTTCCTCCAGCATGTCCTTGCCAAAAGCCGGTTACGGCCAGGCAAATTTCGCTTAAAACTTCTTCTTTATCGTCCTTTAGTGCGATTAAGTCTTTTGTTATGAGCATAAGAATTCATCCTTTTCTAAAAATTGCGTTCGTATCTGCATGGTGAGCACGTAGACGTAGCCGTAGTCGGTAATATCGTTTAGCGACGCCTTAGCACTTTGGGGTTCTATTCTAAACTCGTTACATAAATTTGAGTTTCTTAGCTTTTTATCTATCGCCTCGCATAGAGCGTAGGCTTTAAATTTATTGGCTTGTCGGTAGTTTTGATTTTTGTTTGAAGTGCAGGCTAGTATATGGATATTATACGTCGCGCTTCGTTCTACTACGTTTTCGTATTTTTCATCCACGAACTCTACGAATACGAAGCTCTCGCCGCCTTTTATCAATAGTTCCATCTCTTCTTTGTTGTTAAACTCGCCCAAATACGCTCTAATTACCGAGTTTTTGGGTTCGGCCGCTTCTTTAATCGTGTTTATAAGTTCTTTTTCAAATTCTTCTAGCATTTAGCACCTTTGGTATATTTTTGGCGCAATTATGAAATGTTTCGCGCCGAAAATCTATTACAGGACTTTGACAAAGTTTTTTGACAAAAAATCGTGATAGATTTTGGGATGGGTATGGCGTAATATTGCGGCAAAAGTTTGGAGGATGCCATGACCTTAATAGAAAAAATCAAAGAAAATGAGGGCCTTAAAGATCATAGATACGAGGATAGCCTGGGAAGACTAACCGTGGGCTACGGCTTTTTGCTTGCCGCGCTTACGGCCGACGAGCTAGCGCTAAACGGCGGCAAATACGAACCCATGAGTAAAGAGACGGCCGATAAAATTTTAGAGCTCAAGCTTGAAAAACTAACCGCCGCAGTATTCGCGACGTTTGATTGGTTAAAGGAAAAACCGCAAAACGTCCAAGAAGTAGTGATAGAAATGGCCTATCAGTTAGGCGTTTCAAAGGTAAAGAAATTCGTAACCACGATGCACCATATAAGAACGGGCGAATACGAAGCCGCCTATCAAAGCGGCATGAATTCTCTTTGGGCGAAACAAACTCCAAACCGGGCAAAGAAGGTGCTAAGTGGGTTACTTGCTTAATACCAAAATTTGCATCATTTTTGGTGCCGTTTTTTTGCTATGTATTGGTAGTTTTGCACTAAAAATACATTTTTTAAATGCAAGCATCGACGCAAAGAACCTTGAGATAAAAAGCATTGCTCTTGATCTTAACACGTCAAAGCAAAACTTAAAGGCAGCAAATAGCGTCATTGAAAGTCAAAATGAAGCTATTTCAAAGATGAGCGTAAAGGTAGAACAAAAACCTATCAAAGAGGCTAAGAGAGTAGAGAAAATTTACTTAAAAGACGAAAGTTGTGAGGCCAAGCTAAAGGCTTACCAGGAGTTATTTTTTGAGGGCGAGAGATGAAAATGATGCGATTAGGCTTATTGCCATTAGGTGTGCTTCTTTGTGGTTGTGCTTTTAAAGAGCCAACCATCATCTACAAAGAAAAACTAACACCAGTGCGCTGCAATGCTGTAATGCCAGATAAGCCAAATAATGATGGTAGCTTTGAAGCACACAAGGCAAAGATGATTTATTTTTTAAAGTGTGAGGATCTATTAAAACAATGCATAGGGATAGCGGATGGAAAATAGCGGCTTAAATTTTAGTGACGAGATAAGAGAGACAGCTGGATTAATAAATTTAGCTGGATCATGGGGTTTAAATGAATTTATCGTCTTTATGGCGATTTTTGGCTTTATAGGCTTTGTGGTGATCTTTTGGCTGCTTAGTAGATATACGAGCAAAAACACTGATTTGATGATAGATGTGGTGAATAAAAATAGTGAAGCGATAAATAAACAAAGCAGCGCCACTGAAAAACTAAGCGATATTTTGGCAGCAAATTTTGCCATAAATAAAGAGAAGCTCAATGAAATACATGATGATGTAAAAGAGATCAAGCATAGCGTAAAGTACACAAGAACGCCAAGAAATAAAAAATTTAGCGAGCATATAAATGATTGAAGTTGGAATTATAAGTGAAGTAAGAGCAGACCGTGCAAAAGTTGCCATTGGTTCTATGGTAACTGATTTTTTGCCGGTATTTCAAGCACATGCCAACTCTTATGCAGTGAGCTTTTCGCCAATACGTGTAGGAGAGCAAGTGCTAGTGCTACCTGTACATGATGAGTTAAACTCAGGTGTAGTGCTTCGTGGGCTTTATCAAAGTTCTCACAAGGCAGACGCTACTGATAAAAAGGTGCATGTAAGTTTTGAAGATGGCATAAAGATGAGCTATGACAGCTCTAGCTCGTGCCTTGAAATTTCATCTCCAAAGCTTATAAGCATAACTTGCGATAACGCAAATGTAAAGGCTAAAAATGTGATGGTAGAAGCTAGCGATACCACTATAAAAAGTCCAAAAATCAATCTACTTGGCAACACTTTGATACAAGGGGCGATAAATACAGCTGGAGTTGGTGGTGGTAGCGGTAGTTTTGAGATAAACGGAGATGTAAAAATCACTGGCTCAATCACAACAGGTGGTAATGCAAGCTTTGGTGGTAGCGTACGTGATGGACGTGGCAACCTAAGCGATCATACAAATAACGGACTTGCGAGGGATTAAAATGCAGATAATCAAATTTAACCGCGCTCCTTTGCCTTTTCAAGGACAAAAAAGAAACTTTATTAAGCAATTTAGAGAGCTTATAAAGGACGAGTTTAGAGCACACCGAAATGGAATTTTTATCGACGCCTTTGGTGGCTCTGGACTACTTAGCCACAATATAAAGCAAATTTATCCTAACGCAAGGGTAATTTACAATGACTACGATAATTACAGCGAGAGGCTGGCAAACATAGAGACAACAAACGAAATTTTACGATCGATAGCACCTATCACAGAAAAATATAAAAAAAATGAAAAAGTAAGTGAAGAGGATAGGGAAGAAATCATAAAAATTATAGATAATTATTTACAAAGAGGATATTTTATCGACTGGCTAACGCTTAGCTCAAACCTTCTTTTTAGTGGCAAATATGCTCATAATGAAGATGAGCTTAAAAAAGAGAAAACATTTTTTATAACCAGCACAGGAATGCCTTTATATCAAGCAAATGGATATTTAAAAGGTGTTGAGATAGTTCGCAAAGATGCAATGGAGTTAATAAAAGAATTTGAAAATGAAGACGTTGTATTAATCTTAGACCCGCCATATTTACAAACAAGCAAAGTAGGCTATAAATGCTTTTGGGGATTAAGAGATTTTTTAAAGTTGATTAGGCTAGTAAGGGAGCCTTTTATATTTTTCTCAAGTGAGAATAGTGACATCTTGCCATACATAGACGACCGTGTAGAGTGTGGCGATGAAGTTTTTAAAGGATACGGCCTAAAACAAGCAATTTTAGCTAATGGACAAGCGAAGCCTGACTATATGATTTACAAAAGCGACACAGAACTATTTGATACAGCCGATAAGATTAAGACGGCGCAAAAGGAACCGAACTTATGCATTATTTAACAAGCATTCAAGAAAGTATCCGCGACATATTACTCACGCCTCTTGGCTCGCGGGTTATGTTGCCCGAATACGGCAGTCGCTTGTTCGAGCTAATAGACCGCAAGGTAGACGACGAGTTTAGGGCCGATCTTGCCTGCTACGTCATAGAAGCCGTAGAAAGATGGGAAAAAAGAGTAAAGATCGATGAAGTTCGTCTTATAGGTTTAAAAGATCATAAGCTTAGCTTTAAAGTAGTGCTTATGAGTGGTGATGAGATAGAGGTAAGGATATGAGTTTTATCTATAAACTGCAGTTTGCGAGCAGCAAACATAACTTTAGATGGGTCAAGGGTGCTTTAGCTTCCTGCCGGAACATGGGCTATGCTCATGTGAGGAGTAAAAAATGAATTTAAAACAACTTCCATATCCAAACGTTATTGAGGTGCTTAAATATGATGAAATTTTAAATAATGTTAAAAACCTTTTTAAAGAGCATTTAACTGATGAAATTTCACTACTTGAAAGTGACAATTATTCGGCACTTCTTGAAACGCTAGCTTATAGAGAACTGCTCTTGCGAGCCAGGATAAATGATAGCGTTAAGGCTATGTTGCTGCCATTTTCTACTGGAGATGACCTTGATAACATAGTAGCGATTTATGGCATAGAGAGGTTAAAAGGCGAGAGACCAACGGCGCAGTGTGAGTTTAGTCTCTCAATGCCAAGAAACAGCGATACATATTTGCCAAAAGGGCTAATTTTACGCAGCGAAAATGGTGAAATAGCTAGCTTAAAAAGTGAAGTTGTAATAAGAGCAAATGAGCTAAAAGCTGTTGGAGTGATCATCTTAGATGAGTTTACAAAAACCAGCAAAGCAAAGTGCGAATATATCCAAACGCCGCTTCCTTTCGCATTAAAAGCAAAACAGCTAAGTGAGTTTGAAGGCGGAGCCGAGCGTGAAAGCGATGATAGGCTAAGAGAGCGTGCAGTTTTAAGCCTAGAGCGTTTCTCAACTGCAGGCAGTGCTAAAGCATATACTTATCAAACACTAAGCGCAAATGCAAAGGTGCTGGAGTGCAGCGTGCTAAATGGCGGTGCTGGAGTGGTGCAAATTTATCTAAAAACTACTGACATGAGCGAAGAGTCACGCAAAGATGTGGAGAGCTTTTTAAGTGCCGAAAAGGTCAGGCCACTAACCGATAATCTAAGCGTGTTAAATGCTACAAAGATAGATGTAAAGGTAGTAGCTACCCTTGAGCTAACAGATATGCTCTTTCAAGATGAAGTAGCTAAAGCTATATCAGCTCTGCCAACTAGCCTTAGCCTTGGAGAAGATCTAAATTTAAGCTACATCTATAAAAATTTACATCAAAACGGCGTTTATAGAGTAAGTCTTAAAGAACCGCTTAATGATAAAAAGATAAGCGTAAAAGAATTTGTAAATTTAAGCTATGAGATAAGCTACAAAAAGGCTGAATTATGAGCTTGCTGCCTAATCACAAAAGCAAATTTGATAAGAAATTTGACTTGCTTTTTGGCGTAAGGTTTGAGGATCTAGATATTGGTGTCATAAATACTCTTGCTAGCTCTTGCCCAAAAATTTTACTGCCAGTACTTGCAGCTAGCTTTGATGTAGATATTGATGGACTAAACGAAAATGAAGCTAGAGAGCTCATAAAAAACGCTTTTGAGATACATTACTACTCAGGCACTTTTTATAGTCTAAATAAGGCATTAAGCGCACTTTATGCAGATGCCAAGGTTAAAGAGTGGTTTGATTATGCAGGACTACCTTATCACTTTAAACTAGAGCTTGATGCAAGTAAAAATGGAGTAAGCCCACAGACATTAAAGAGATCTGATGAGATCATAAACACCTATAAAAACGTGCGTAGCGTATATGATGGAGCAAGCATAAAAGCGACTGCTAGCATAAATTTAAAAGCCTACTCTTACACATTTAGCGGAGAGAGCATAAGTATAGATCCTTATGTAATATCAAATATAAACCAAAGAGCAAGCTTTAAAGTAGGAGCTACTACGCAGATAAACGAGATCATAAGCATACCAATCAATGCAATAAGAGTTTTAACAAGATAAAGGATGGATAAATGAAGCAATACACACTTTTAACAGCTAGTGGCATAAATAAACTTTTAAAAACTGCTAGCGATGGATCAAAAATCGCATTAAAAGAAGTTGTAGTAAGCGACTTTGAAGGAGAATTAAGCGAACAGACGACATCAATACCAAATGAGAAGTATAGGGGTGCAATAAACGCCATAACGATAGACGAAAACGATAATAACATTCTAGACGTCGATGCTATCATACCGCCTGAAGTTGGCGGATTTTATATAAAAACGGCTGGCATATACTGTGATGATGGTTCACTCTTTGCAGTGGCAAGACTAGCAGATACTTACAAGCCACTTTTAAACGAGGGGTCAAGCAAAGACATCACATTAAATTTTAAACTTCAAATCGCAAACGCGAGCGAAAGCATCATTTTAAAGGTTGATAACAATATAGTGCTAGCAACTAGAAAATGGTGCGAAAAGATGTTTCTTAAGATAAAAGACAAGATAGACGCATACACAAAAGCGGAGAGCGACGATAAATTTACGCAGTTTTCACACTTTCTAAGCTCTAATGCTCAAAACGGATATACAAAGCTACCAAATGGCTTAATCATTCAGTGGGGAGTAGATACTCAAGTTCCACAAGGTGATAATACAAAAATGACATTTTTTCCTATTGTATTCCCAACAGCCTGCATTGCCTTAACATTAGCACACTATGGAGCTGGAAAAGAAGTAAGCGCGATGAGTTATGGAACACCGTCAAGGACGGGTGCTATATTTCGTCACAGCTGGCCACACACACCTACGGCGGTAGCATACATAGCTATTGGATACTAAAAGAAAGGAAAAAAATGAAATACGCAAACTACGACGCAAAAACAAATAAGATACTAGGCTTTTATGACGACGAGATACACGGTAGTATCCCTGAGCCAAATATAAAAATCAGTGATGATGAGTGGAAAAAGGCTTTATCTATCGGAGCAGACTATATACAAAACGGCGAGCTAATTAAAAAAGAGCCAAAGATAGATGAAAAAGCTAAACAACTAGCACAGCTCGAAGCGGATATAAAAGAGTGCGAGGATGATATAAAGCATGCTCTTATTATCGGCAACACCGCCGTGCTCGAGAGCTTAAGGGCGGAGTTAAAAGAGCTAATAGTGCAAAGAGAGGAGCTAAGAAAATGAGCTACATAATAATCTGCATTCTATCGCTAATCTTGGGCGTGCTACTCTGCCCTATCGTGATCTTTTTACGTGCTAGAAAGTGCGAGGGTTGGGACAATAGCAATATGACAAACATTTTAAGGGTGTTCGCCCATCTGGCGACACACCCAGATGACTTTGCCAAAATGCAATACAAAGATGGACAAAAGCCGTTTTGGTATTTGAGTGGCGATGAATTTACCGACATTGTAAAAACTAGACCAACACAAAAGGATAAAAAATGAGAATAAGAATAAAAAGGTGCGAAATTTGCGCGTCAAAGATTGATAAGGACGGCAACTGCACTTGGAGCGAGTGTCCTAAGTATCCAGAATACAAACAGAGCGAAACAAAAGAAAATGAGAAGCCAAGCAAGAAGTCAAAAAAGGAAAATGATGCTAAAGAGTAAAGAGATATTACAACTTATAGCGATCATTTCAGTGGAACTTGTGCTTGAGTTGCTTGCATTTGTGGTCGTGCCAGTCGCATTACTATTTTGCAAAAAAGATGATGAGCATTTGCCAAAGATATTTAGGTGGTTTGAAGATGCAAAAGACTATTACGATGGTAAGTGTGCTGCTATCAATGGCGATAGTGGCTGGAGAGAGAAGCACTATCCTGAACCAACTAATAGAACATATAAAGCAAGACTTCTTTGGCTTTTACGCAATAGGATAGGACACTTTTCAAGTGAAATTTTAGGCGTCAAAGTAAGTGATATAAATCCATATAGCATAGAAACCATAGGTGATCCCAATATCACCAGCAATGGTGGCAAAAAGAGTGGTTTTTGCAAAGTAACTTGTATCTTAAAAGATGGACGCTCACGTTTTGGACTTTACAAAACGATCCGATACAAAGGCTTTTTAAGTGGCTTTTATTGTCGTATTTATGTCGGATGGAAGCTTATGGATATAGCAGGGGCAAATGCCTTAAATTTTAAAGAGTTCACCCAGAAAGATGACAAGAAACATCTAAAAACGGTGTGGTGTATAAACCCATTTAAAAAAGTAAATCAAAAAGGAGAATAAAAATGGCAGCAAAATTTGGTGTAAACGTAACCATCTCAGCTGAGGCGGCAAGACCAATAGCAGTAGAAAGTACTACGCCTATTGGTATAGCAGGATATGAAGAGGTGCTAGAAAATGGCCTACATTTTTATATGACAACAGTAAAGGCACTTGAAGCTCTTGAAGCAAAATACAAAGCTAAAAAGGATGCGAGCCAAGCTTTTAAAAAAGGCTCTATTTATAGGGCTTTAAAAGGTATTGAAGATCAGGCCGTAAATACTCAAATAATTTTAAGTGTATTTACAAAAGATGACGATGAGGACACAAACGATGAGATTACGGAGTGCAAAAGTGCCGTCACAGCGTTTGCTAAAGCTAAATCACGCTTTGGTTATAGCCCAAATTTAATAATCGCACCTGGCTTTAGCCATGAAGATGCGATTAAAGGCGAGATAGAAAAGATGGCAACCAGGCTAAAAGCAACTGGCATTGTAGATCTAAAAGCAGATGACGCAGCAGCAGCCATTGTTAAAATGGGCGATTTTGGTACAAATAGGCTAGTTGCCGCTTATCCAAATGTCAAGGTTTGGGATGATGAAACGAATGCTTATGTCTATGAGGGGCAAAGTGCGAGAATAGCGGGGATGATAGCCCATACAGATGGTGCAAGCGAGTTTGGATATAGCGACAGCTATTCAAACAGGGTTATGATAGGAGTTTCAGGCACGCAAATAGACGTGGATTTTGAGCTTGGGGAAACTTGCACGGCTGATGAGCTTAGAGCTGCAAAAATTTCTACCATCATTAGAGAGAGTGGCTTTAGAGCTTGGGGTGGCGAAACGAGTGACCAAGATACTATTTGGCAAGATCTTGCACGTGTTAGGATATTTGACCGAATATCGCAAGCTTGCCAAAAGGGAGTGCTATTTGCGATCGATAGAAAAGCTAGTGAGCTTTATCATGCAAAAAGATCAGTTAGCGAGCTCCTTCGTGGGCTAGTTGGAGCAAAGGTACTTCTTGGATATGAGCTTAGCTGGAGTGCAAAAAACACCGACGCAACTATCACGGCTGGCAAATTTTACCTTGATGTCAGAATGCAAAACAATCCAATCGTTAAGCAGCTTACACTTGATTTTATCTACGTGGATAAATACGGTAGCGTTTTGATGGATGAGTTAAATAAATAAAGGAGATAAACAATGAAAAGACAAATTCCTCAAGTAATCCAAGAAGGTAACGTTTATATAGATGGCATCGGCTATCTTGGCGTAACAAAAAAGCTTAAGCTTCCCACAATAGAGTTTGAAATGATAGAGAGCAAAGGAGCTCTTAGTACAAATTACACAACTGGCATGCTAAAGGCAACAGAGGTTGAATTTACAGTTAGTGTGCTAGATAAAAACATGTGGGTAAATTTAGGACTAAACAGCTTTACCAACCGTATTCCATGGCTTTTTAAAGCTAGCATTTTCCAAAGCGGTAAAAGTAAAACTGTGCCTTTTAGTGCAGCCTTTACTGGAGATATTGTCAGTTATGAAGTATCTGAGTTTGAAAGCGGAAAAGAGCTAGAAGTTACTATTAAGCTATCAGCTCATTTTGTGGACATCAACGTGGATGGTGTGCCAATGGTACTAAAAGATAGTGAAAATATGATATGCGTTATAGGCGGAGTTGATTATATGGCAGGGGTTCGCTCAAATTTAGGAGAATAATATGGCAAAAATTAGAGTAGAAAAATCAAATATCATAGAAGAGAATGGTGAAAAATACACCGTAGTAAAACTAAGCGATGATAAAGACCTAAAGGTAAGACATCCAAAAGGTAGAGATCTTCGCTTTGCGATGAGAGGCACAAAAGGCGATGAAGGCGCACTTACATTTAAACTAGCAAGCACACTAACTTGCCTAAGTGAGGCAGAACTTGATGAGTTGGATGCAAAAGATTGTGCCCTGATCTTAGGAATGGTGACTAATTTTTTAGGTTAGCCCCTACTTATGAAGGGGTTGCAATAATAGCTCATACGCTTCATTTTTCATTTAATGAAATAATGGAGCTTGAGCTTAATGAGTATCAAAGCTTTTTAGAAATAGCTAGTGAAATTGCAAAGGCCAAATCTCAAAGTTTGGCGTAAAAGATATAGCTTATTAAGAATTTAATAACGCCCTGAAATAATATGGAGCCAAAGGCGCAAGCAAGAGCTAATTCAATGCTAAAAAAGCCTATTAGCCCTGAAAAAATTAGAGCTAAAGCCACAAAAATGCTAATGCTGCTGTCTTTTTTTTCATCAAAAAGAAAATCCATATTAGGCGTAGGGCGATCTTTGACGCACGGGGCTAATCCAAAAGCGTTAAGTAAAGCGAAGATTGGTACGGCCAAGATGGTTCCGAAAAATAGTCCGCCCGAGATATTATCGCTATTTGGTATTTTACCCTCGATCATATAGGCGCTAAGAGTTCCTAAAAGTAGGACGAATGTAAGAAAAATGAGCCGTTTCATACGGATATTTTAAGCCAAAAAACCAGTAAAGTCAAGAAAAGGAGAATAAAAATGGATAGCACGCAAGTGGGCATATTAATTAGCCTAAAAACAGCTGGATTTGGTGCTTTATCTGGCAATATAAGCTCACTTAGCAAGCTTAGTGCTGGGCTTGAAAAAGTTGGCAAAAACGTTACTGGGCTAAATGAAAAAATAGCTAAGATCGGCACACTTAAAGCAAACATCGATACGAATGTAGGCAAGATTAGCGGTGAGCTGGGCAAATGGCAAAGCACTCTAGCCACGGCTGCTAGCTTTGTGGTGCCGGTTAAGCTTGCCGTAGATTTTGAAAGCTCGATGGCGGAAGTTAAAAAATATGTTGATTTTAAAAGTGAGGACGAGGTAAAAAAATTAGGAGAGCAGATAAAACAGCTAAGTCGCGAACTTGGCGTAAACGCAAACGAGCTAGCGCAAATTTCAGCCTCTGGCGGACAGCTTGGACTTGATAGTTCAAAGATCGCAGACTTTACAAAGTTAGTCTCTAAAATGGGCGTAGCATTTGATATGAGTGGTAAAGATGCTGGCGATGCGATTGCACTAACGATGAACAACCTAAAACTAGGAATTGATGAGATAGCAACTCTTGGCGATAAGATAAACTACCTTGACGATAAAATGTCTATGGTAAAGGCAAGAGATATCATAAACGTAATCGGTCGTACGGCAGGCTCGGGCTCGATACTTGGGCTTAAAGGCGATAAAATTTCAGCTCTTGCTAGTAGTTTTTTGTCTCTAGGTAAAGCTCCAGAAGTGGCCTCAACAGCAATGAACTCGCTATTTAATAAGCTTGCGAATATCGACGGACAAGACGAGAAATTTAAAAAAGCTCTGCAAAGCATTGGAATGGATGCAAACTACTTAAAGGTTGCAATGGCACGCGATGCTAGCGCTGGGCTTGATATGTTTTTAAACACTCTAGCCAAAGTCGATAAAAAGGCTCAAATGGGCGTACTAACTAATCTGTTCGGTACTCAATTTGCCGACGATATAGGTTCGCTAGTAAATGCGATCGGTCAATATAACCAGGCTGTAAAACTTGTAAATGACAAGGGCGCGATCGGCAGTATGGACGAAGCAATGAAGGCTAAACTAGCCACTACTAAAAGTGGACTAGAAAGGCTATCTGAAAGCTTCATAAGCTTGGGTATCACGATAGGTGATGCCTTTTTGCCAACGTTAAATTTAATCGTAAATGGACTTTCAAAAGTGACAAATTCTATAGCCGCGTTTACCGAGAAATTTCCAAATTTGTCAAAAACACTATTTGGCATTGTAGGCGGTATGCTTGCTATTATCACCATGGCTCCTATGCTTAAAATTTTGTGGTGGAGTCTTAATATAGCATGGCAACAAGCTAAAATTTTAGGGACTGGCATAAGCTTTTTAAATAGTGTGTTTAAGCTTAAATATCTAAATACTTTAAAATTAAATGCTGCGTATTTGATCACAGCTGCCCGTATGAAAGCCGCGGCAGCAGCTACCTGGATAGCAAACGCCGCGGGCAAAGCATGGGCGGCGACTATGGCGGCGGTAAGAGGCGCGTCTCTCGCGGCTGCGGCCGGCATGAAAATAATGCGCCTAGCCCTCATCTCTACTGGTATCGGAGCGATCGTCGTAGCTTTAGGGGCGAGTGCAGCATGGATTATCGAAAATTGGGACGAAGTAAAGGCATTTTTTCTTGAAATATGGGAGAGTGTAAAGCCATATTGGGAGAGCACGACAAAGTTTTTTAGCGATCTTTGGCAAGGAGCGAGCGAGCTTTTAAGCGCTATTTTTGAGCCAGTTATCAAGATATGGGATGAGCTCTTTGGTGGCTTTTTTGACTGGATAGCTGAGAAATTTGGCTGGATAAACGACATGGTCGGTGAGGCCATTAAGGGGCTAAGTAGTGCTTGGAGCAAGACAAAAGAATTCTTTGGCTTTGGAGACGATGAGCAAGCAAGCAGTGAGCTAAAACCAAAAGATGATAGCGGTGGCTTTTTTAACTCTATCTTTGGCTCAGATAGTGATACTCATGCAAAAGAGGCTCCAGCTCTAGTGACAGCTAGCACAGGTGGTGGTGCTATCAACATTAGCTTTAATGGTGATTTTTTACTTAACTCAGATAATGGCAAATTTGACCTAGAGAGCTTTAAGGCTCAAATAGTAAAAGGCGTTAAAGACGCACTAAGACGTGATGAGTTTAACCGTAAAAACACGGATGTAAGGGGATAATATGGTGCTAAATCTTGGTGGGTTTAAATTTAGATGGGAGCAAACTAATAGCATTGACATTGAGACTGCCTTTGGTATAAGCGAACAAGAGCGTATACAAAACTATCCAGCCTTATTTAGTGCAAATTTAGGGAGCAGCGCTCTTAATATAGAGGGACAAACACTGCCATATCACGGCGATAAACAAGGCGCATTAAAACCACTTTATGCCTTAGCCACCTTACGTCAAAGCTTGCCACTTACAAATGGAAATGGTAAGTATTTTGGTCGTTTCGTTATAGTAAAAATCAGTGAAAAACAAGCGATTTTCACTCCAAATGGAGCATTTTTTACGCAAAGTTTTTCACTAGAGCTAAAGCGAGACTTTAGCTCATAACTTCGCAGATGAGTAAAACTCATCTTTGCGACCAAAGTTTAGCACTTTGGAAACGCACTAAAGACTAAGCTCGCCTGGTGCGAGCTAAATTATTGAAAAGGGATTATGATGGATAAAATTTACATAGCTAAAGACGGTGATAGGCTTGATACTATAACCTACAACCACTACGGACATCTAAGGTTTTTTGAGCAAATTCTAACTATAAACCCAAAGCTTAACGCAACACTTCACGCAGGTGATAAGGTGTTTTTGCCTGATATAAAAGAAGCAGCAAAAGAGCAGGCAAAACTATGGTGAGAAAACCGGCTTTCAAGCTAGAAGCTAGTGGCAAGGACATAACAAACATCATCAGACAAAACCTAATAAGTCTAAGCTTTACCGATAAAGAGGGCAATGAAAGCGACGAAATCAGCTTTACCCTATTTGGCATATATGCAAAGCCAGTATTTGGAGATAAGCTTAAACTTTGGTTGGGATATGAAAATGGGCTCTATCTTTGTGGCTCTTTTAGCGTGCAAACAACTAGCGCAGACTACAAAGCAAACACAACAGAGGTTAGAGCGACTGCTGTAAATTTCGCAAGCCCTGCAAAAGAGAAAAGACGTGTGAGCTGGGAAAATACAACGCTTTTTGGGATAGCTAAAAAGATAGCTGGTATTAATGCACTATCTTTAAAAACAAGCGGTAGCGACCAAAACATAGCTTCTGTTATCCAGGATAATGTAAGCGACATAGAGTTTTTGTATGATCTATGCGTCAAATTTGGCTTTTTAATGGCCGTTAAAAATGGTACCATCATCATAACAGCCAAAGATGCCAAGGGTGATGCTAGCCAAACCTCAAATACTTCAAAAAACGAGAATTTACCCACTTTTACACTAAATTTAACTGATCTTTACTCGCTAGAGATCACTGAAGCTAACAGAAACTCTTATACGGCCGTAATAGTAGAGTGGCAAGACATCGAAGCTGGTAAGGTAAAAAGCATTAAGGTGGGAAGTGGTGAACAGGTATATAAGATGCAGATAGCTCAGCCAAAGAGTGATAATGAGGCCTTTAAACAAGCAGAAGCTAAACTTAACGAGCTGCAACGCGGCGGAATAAATGGTAGATGTAGCTGCGAAGGGAAAAATATCATAGCAGGTGGCAAGCTTAAATTTGGTGGAGTTCCTGGGCTAGAAGCAAATGAGTTTAGTATAAAAGAAGTAAGCCATAAACTTAGCACGAGTGGGTATGAAATAGAGATAGAGTTTGAGGGGTAAAATTTTAGTTATTTAATATGTTTTAAAAGGTCGTAAAAGGCTATTTAAAAATATATTTTTTACATTTAAAATGATAGTGAAGCAAATTTTATCCTTGTCCCGCTCTCATTTTAAATGTAAAATACTCTCATTTTAAATGCGCGCGGATAGATCTATCAGGGCGCAGAGGGTTTTATAACAGCCGTGGACGTCGCCGATGAGATAAATTTGGTCGTTCATTTTGCTAAAATTTATACATTACCAACGATAGTTTTTATCAAAAAGACTATCTAGATTTTGCTTTAATTCATATGCTCTATTCAAGTGTTTTTCTATATCGTTTTTATTCTTGCCGACAGCATTTATTCCCACAAGGTCAATCGATATACTCACGCCGTTATCGCTAATATTTGAAACTCGCATAACATAAAGATAGATATCGAATTTGCTCCCGTTTTTAAAAACCTCAAGCTGCTTGTTGTATGTTGTTATAGCCTGCTTTATTATCATCTTTGACTTATATTCTTCTTCGGTATTATAACCAGATACGGTTGGAACCAAATTTTCGATATTTTTCTCGTAGGACACAAAATCAGCTGTTTTAATTACATTTTTACTCTTATAAGTTTCAAGGGCTGATTTCAAAAACTCTATATTTAAATTTACCATCGAATAAGCCTCAGCCTTAATCCAATCCAATTTATATTCTTTATAATAGCCAGAACTTCGTATATTTCTCCAAAATTTATCGTAGTTTTCTTTATTAAAATCAATCCAGCCGCCCGACATATCTATGGCTATCCTCTTTGCTATATGAAAATTCATATTACTTGAGGCTCCATCACCCTTTGACGCTATACCGCACCCGCAAAATATCAGCACAATCATAAAAATAATCAGCTTTTTCATCGCTTCTCCTGTAAACATAATTTTGCAAAATTTTACTACCGCAAGCATTAAATTTTACTTGCAAAATACGCGCAAGCTAAATTTCGCATCAAATTTGAGCGCTATCACTCGCCGATCACTAGCATCGCGTCAAGCGCACTTTGGTTTATGTCGCTACAAAAGTGCCCAAGCCCCATTAGATACTTTAAATTTTCTGCTTTTTTCATCTAAAATAGCCCTTTTAAAAGCCCCTTTAAATTTTGCTTTTCGCCGCTTGCGCCTTCATCATCTTTGCCAAGCTTTTTATCTAAAAATCTACCTATCTCTTTTTTGACTTTATTTTCAAGATATTGCGAGCCGACATCGTATTTTAGGTTGTCTGTCGTGCCTGAGATTTTCACGTTTAGGTCGGTCTTTTCAAGCCTGCAAACAAGCGGTGCGTTTAGCATTTTTGTAGCGCTGTTATAAGTGCCGTTTGAGACATTTATATCGCTCTTTGGCGAGCTTAAATTTACGTTAAAAATGACGTTGTCGCCCTTTATATCGCCGTAAATTTTGCCGTCTTTGTAAATTTCTTTTGTGATGTCCTTGCCAGTGAAGGTTTTTATATTGTTTGTGAGATTTGTGCTGGCTAGGTGTCCCTCTTTTAGCAATATGTCAAATTTGCCGAGCTTTTGAGTCGTCTCGTAGTTAAATTTAGCGTCGCCATTGCCGTCATAGAGATGATCAAGCGCTAAGGTTTGCGTTAGCCCTTTTACCTCGAAGCTTTTTAGCACTGCATCAAGCACGCCACCTTTGTAGTTTGCCTCGAACTTGCCCTTAAATAGATCATCTGAAGTGACTCTTACGCTTAGATCATCAACTTTGCCATTTGCCGTTACGAGCGATGCAAATTTGCCGTGAAGCTCACGACCCGCTAAAAATGCAAGCTTATTTAGCTCTGAAACCACCGCTTGAAGCTTTAAGCTTAGTGTGTTTTTGCCCACGTCAAAGCTGCCATCTATGCCCTTTATATCAGCTAGCGAGCTAAGAAAGTCGCCACTAAATTTTGCTACTTCACCTTTGTAGTCTAGGCTCAAATTTGAGCTAAATTTCTCGTTTTCTGGGAATTTTTTATCAAGCATTTTACTAAGCGTTGCGGCGTTAAATTTGCCGTCATTTAGGGCGATCGTTGCGGCTATACTTGGGCTTTTGCTAAAGATATTTTGCCCCTTTGCCTGGACATTTGCCTTAGCGTTTGCCAGTCTTTCGTTACCGCTAAGTGCTAAGATCTCTCCAAGCTGCGCCTCTTTTAGGCTAAGATCAAGATTTTCATTTTTTATGGTGGCGTTTAGCTTGCCAGCAAAGGCATCTCCACCTAAATTTAGCTCATCTATCTTGCTCTCTTTGACCTTCACATCTCCCGCAAGCGCCATCTTTGAGCTCACCTCAAAGCCACTAACCGCTTTAAATTTCTCAGGGTCGTTAATAAGCAGGGCAAATTTGCTAAAAATTTGGCTATTTTTTAGGTCATAAACGCCCTTTATATCCTTTAGCTCGCCAAGGTCGCTAAGCACATTTGCGCCAAAATTTACAAGCTCTCCTTTTGCGACAGCACCGCCTTTTAGCTCAAATTTAGTCGCATTTTTAAGTTTTGCAAGATCTTTATTTATAAGGCCGTTTTTTATATCAAATTTAGCCTCGCCGACAAGCTTTTTTAGCTCGTCAAAGCCGCTAAAATTTGCATTTAAATTTATCTCTCCGTCTGCATAGTTAGGCTGCAGGGCAAGTGCTAGAAGCTCTTTTAGTTTGATATTTGCGGCATTTAGGACTAAATTTTTACTATCAAAATTTGCATTTATCTTGCCACCAAGACCGTTAATGTCCGCTTTTAGGTTTTTAAGGGCATTTTCTTGCATCGTAATTTTGCCGTTTGCATCCACTGCGCCATTTAGCTGCTCGCCCAAGAGCTTGCCAAAAAGGGCGAGATCAGGCACGTTTAGCGAAAAGTCGCTCTTTAAATTTTTGCTACTTAGATCATAGGTCGTCTCATTTGCTTTCAAAGTGGCTTCTGGTGCGATGATAATGGTTTTTGCGCTCACTTTTTCATTTGCAAATTTAGTATTTACTCCGCCTTTAAAACTTATATCTTTTGCTAAATTTAGTCCAAATTCGTTTTTAAGAATTTCTTTGTTTATCGCTGCGTTGCTAGCTAAAATTTGAGCGTTAATGATGGGCTCATTTTTCTCATCAACGCCTTGCATGTTGCTCGTTAGATCAAGCTTGCCACTAGCTAAATTTGGCTTTTGAGTGAGAGCTGAGATCTCAGAAAGCTCGATATTTTTTGCGTCAAGATTTAGAGCTTTTGGCAGGTAGTCTTTTAAATTTGCGTTTAAATTTATGTTTGAGCCAAGCGCCGTACCAGTTGCCACTAGCTTAAAGTCGCTAAATTTGCCAGTCACGTTTGCCTTGAGCGCGACAGGCTCTTTTAGCCCGAGCTCGCTAGCCTTTGCCTTGTCGGTGTTTATGTCTATGTTCAAATTCATACTTTGAGTAAGCAGTGAAAGCTCGCCATTTGCCTTTAAATTTATGGCGTTCATCACAGTTGCTTCTAAATTTAAGGTGCTAACTCCTAGGCTAAAGTCTTTAAATTTGACGTCGATACCGCGAGCAAGTGCCTCTTTTTCTATTTTGCTGGCTATAAATTTATTACCAAAAGAGCTAAAGATAAAGCCAAAAATGCAAAGGATTATCAGCGCCAAAGCCACTACTAAATAGGCTATTTTTTTCATAAATTTCCTTTATATTAGTTTTACATATCATAAAACTTTAGTGTAAGTGACTAAAGTTTTAATAAAATTTAACTATAAATTATTGACTTTTTTAGAAAAAAGTGCTAGGATTTCATCACTCAAAAATAAAGAGTGCTAAAAAAGACAATTAAACCAAAAGGATGAACAATGAACTTTCAACCATTAGGCAAGCGTGTTCTAGTCGAACGCGTAGAGGAGACAAAGACCACAGCTTCGGGCATTATTATACCTGATAACGCAAAAGAAAAACCTTTAAGCGGTGAAGTAAAAGCAGTCGGGACTGAAATAGAGGGCGTAAAAGTTGGTGATAAAGTTGTATTTGCAAAATACGGTGGCACTGAGATAAATTTAGATGATAAAACATATCTTGTTTTAAACATCGACGACATTTTAGGTGTTATTAAATAATTTAAAAGGAAAAACAATGGCAAAAGAAATTTTTTACTCTGATGATGCAAGAAACCGCCTATACGAGGGTGTAAAAAAACTAAATGACGCTGTAAAAGTAACAATGGGGCCAAGAGGCAGAAACGTCCTTATTCAAAAGAGCTTTGGCGCTCCAAACATCACAAAAGACGGCGTTAGTGTAGCTAAAGAGGTTGAGCTAAAAGATACTATCGAAAACATGGGTGCAAGCCTAGTTAGAGAAGTGGCAAGTAAGACAAATGACCAAGCAGGTGACGGCACTACAACAGCAACCGTGCTAGCTCACGCTATATTTAAAGAGGGCCTTAGAAACGTAACTGCTGGCGCAAATCCTATCGAAGTAAAACGCGGCATGGATAAAGAAGTAGCAGCTCTTATAGATGCACTAAAAAATATCTCTAAAAAAGTATCAGGCTCAAAAGAGATCGCTCAGATCGCTACTATCTCTGCTAACTCAGACGAGAGTATCGGCAAACTTATCGCTGATGCGATGGAAAAAGTCGGTAAAGACGGCGTCATAACAGTAGAAGAGGCAAAGTCTATCCAAGACGAGCTAAGCGTTGTTGAGGGTATGCAGTTTGACCGCGGATATCTAAGCCCATACTTCATCACAAACCCTGAAAAGATGCAAGTTGAGCTAAGTAATCCATTCATATTGCTATTTGATAAGAAGATTACAAATTTAAAAGACCTACTCCCAGTGCTTGAGCAAGTACAAAAGAGTGGCAAACCACTTCTAATCATCGCTGAAGATATCGAGGGTGAGGCACTTGCAACGCTTGTTGTAAATAAGCTTCGTGGCGTGCTAAACATCTCAGCTGTAAAAGCTCCTGGCTTTGGTGATAGAAGAAAAGCGATGCTTGAAGATATCGCTATTTTAACAGGTGGCGAAGTCATTAGCGAAGAGCTAGGTAGAACACTAGAAAGCGCTACTATAAACGACCTTGGTCAAGCTTCAAGTGTAGTTATCGATAAAGACAACACAACTATCGTAAATGGCGCAGGCGAGAAGTCAGCAATAGACGCTAGAATAACTCAAATCAAAGCGCAAATCGCCGAGACTACAAGCGACTATGACAAAGAAAAACTTCAAGAGCGCCTTGCAAAACTAAGCGGTGGCGTGGCTGTTATCAAAGTAGGTGCTGCGACTGAGACTGAGATGAAAGAGAAAAAAGACCGCGTAGATGACGCACTAAGCGCTACTCGTGCAGCCGTAGAAGAGGGTATCGTAGTAGGTGGCGGTTCAGCTCTTATCCTTGCTTCAAAGAGCGTAAATTTAAATTTACAAGGTGACGAGGCGATCGGCGCTGAGATCGTTAGAAGAGCGCTTCGTGCTCCACTTCGCCAAATCGCTGAAAACGCTGGATTTGACGCAGGCGTGGTAGCAAATGCAGTTGAAACAAGCAAAGATGCAAATTTTGGCTTTAACGCTGCAACTGGCGAATATGTAAATATGTTTGAAGCTGGTATCATCGATCCAGTGAAAGTTGAGAGAGTTGCGCTTCAAAACGCTGTTAGCGTGGCTAGCTTGCTACTAACGACTGAGGCAACTATCAGCGAAATAAAAGAAGAAAAAGCAATGCCTGCAATGCCTGACATGGGCGGAATGGGTGGCATGGGCGGCATGATGTAAACCCGAATTTACCCGACTTTCCGTCGGGTAAATCTCTAAAATCTCAAATTTCTAAAAAATGGCTAAAATTAATAAAAATTTAACTTCTTTTTATCTATAATCCTAAAATTATTTAATTAAAAGATAAAAAATTTATGATAGAAGAAATTTTTAGAGAATATGATATACGCGGCATTTACGAGCGCGATCTAAACGAAACGAGCGTCAAAGCGATCGGATTAAATTTTGGCCGAGAAATGCTACGACGAGGCGCAAAAAACGTTAGCGTGGGGTATGATGCTAGGCTAAGTGCAAATGAGATTTTTGGCTGGCTAGTTAGCGGGCTAAATTTAGCCGGGATCAAGGTCTATGGTATCGGCTTACTGCCGACGCCGGTCGGGTATTTTAGCGTGTTTTCGGATAAATTTGACGCAAACGTAATGATAACCGGCTCTCATAATCCAAAAGAGTACAACGGCTTTAAAATCACGATTTTTAAGGATAGTTACTTCGGCGAGGATTTGCAAAAGTTAAAAGTCGCCGTGCTAGCAGACATCGCGGCAAAAACGCAAATCCCCGATGATTTGAGAGCCGAGAAATTCGACATCGCGACGCCTTATAAAAATTTTCTTATAGAACAGTTTGCACATCTAAAAGCCTTACCGCTTAAAATCGTCATCGACTGCGCAAACGGTGCGGTCGGCGCGGTTCTGCCCGAAATTTGCGAAGCGTTAAATTTGAACGCTCAAATTTTATATCCTGAGCCCGACGGAAACTTCCCAAATCATCATCCAGATCCTAGCGAGGAGAAAAACTTAATCGATCTAAAGGCCGCGCTAAAGGGCGAATTTGACATAGGATTCGGTTTTGACGGCGACGGCGACCGCATTGCGGTTCTGACCAAAAAACGCAACATAAAAGGCGACGAACTAGCATATCTATATAGCCTCGCGATGAAAAATCCGCGAGTTCTCGGCGAGGTAAAATGCTCGCAAAATATGTACGACGAGATCGACGCGCACGGCGGCAAAAGCTTTATGGGTAGGACCGGCCACAGTAACATCAAAAAGGCGATGAAGGAGCTAAATATCGACATGGCGGCCGAGGTGAGCGGGCATATTTTCTTTAAGGAGCGGTATTTTGGCTTTGACGATGCGACGTATGCGATGTTTCGCGCGCTAGAGCTGGTTGCAAAGGGCTTTAACCTAGACGGCGAGTTGGATAAACTGCCAAAAGTTTTTAGTACCGACGAGATAAAGATAAAAACGACCGATGCGCAAAAATTTAAGCTGGTTGCAAAGCTAAAAGAGGTTTTGGTTGAAATTTATGAGAAGGGCGACGCGCAAAATTTGCTAGCAGGCCTAGGTAAGATAGCCGAAATCATCGACATAGACGGCGTTAGAGTGAGATTTGAGGACGGCAGCTGGGCGCTAGTGCGAGCCTCGAATACTACGCCCGTCATCGTTACGAGATTTGAGACCAAGGATCAAATTTTGCTTGTAAAATTACAAGAAACATTTTTAAATTTGGTTGAAAATTTAAAGCAAAAGGCGTAAAAATGACAAACGTTATACTTTGCGGAGGTTTGGGTACGAGACTTTGGCCGCTATCTCGCACTCTGATGCCAAAGCAATTTATTAGGCTTTTTAACGGCAAATCTCTCTTTGACCTTACGCTTAGACGCAACATGCACGCGCAAAAAACGATCATCGTTTGCAACGAGGCGCACTATTTTTTGGCGCTTGATGAATGCGGAAGTAAAAAAATAGATAAATTTATCCTCGAGCCTTTTGGTAAAAACACTGCCGCGGCGATTACTTTTGCGGCGCTTTGCTGCGATGAGAACGAAATTTTACTAGTTACTCCAAGTGACCATCTAATCGAGAACGAAGCGGAGTACAAAAAAGCGCTTTTGATCGCGCAAAGTTACGCAAGTCAGGGCTTTTTAGCGACGTTTGGCATAAAACCTAACGAACCAAATACGGGCTACGGCTACATCAAGGCCGATAAAAACGGCGATGTGGAGCGGTTTATCGAAAAGCCAAACCTTGAAACCGCGACTAAATTTATAAAAGAGGGCGGATATTATTTTAACAGCGGTATGTTTTGCTTTAAGGCGGGCGTGTTTTTAAGCGAGATGAAAAAATATGCGCCAAGTATCGTAAAAGACGTTGCGGCAGCGCGATAGGGGGTTCGGCAAACGAACCGAATTTGCTAAAAATAAGTCCGAATTTCATGGATAAGATCGAAGATATCAGCATCGATTATGCGCTAATGCAAAAAAGCCTAAATATCAAAATGGTGCCACTTGATGCGGGCTGGAGCGATATGGGTAGCTTTAATGAGCTGAGTAAAAAGATAAAAAATATCGGCGAATCGTTACAAATCGACTCAAGCGAAAATTTTATCCTGACCAAAAAACCGACTGCGCTCGTGGACGTACAAAATTTGCTCGTAGTCGATACCAAAGACGAGCTTTTGATCGCCAAAAAAGGCGGTTCGCAAAAGGTAAAAGAGGTTTATAAGCACTTTTCAAATTCATTTCCTGAAATTTGCGAAGCGCACACGAGCGTATGCCGTCCGTGGGGTAGCTACGAGGTGCTAGGCGAGGGTAGCGGCTATAAGATGAAAAAGATAGTGGTTAAACCCGGCAAAAGACTGAGCTTGCAAAAGCATCTTTATAGAAGCGAACACTGGACGGTTGTATCTGGTGTGGCAACCGTAACCGTAAGAGGCGAAATTAGACTAGTTGAGTCAAACGAATCGACATATATAAAAACAGGAGAAGTTCATCGTTTGGCAAACAATGGTAATATGCCGGTTATTTTAATAGAGGTGCAAGTGGGGGAGTATATAGGAGAAGATGATATTATTAGGATAGAAGACGATTTTGATAGAAATTGATAAATAAAAATTTTATATAAAAGGATTATATAGTGGGTAAAGTGGCGTTAATTACCGGTATTACAGGGCAGGTTGGTTCGCAGATGGCTGATTTTTTGCTAGAAAATACTAGCTATGAGATAGTTGGAATGATGCGTTGGCAAGAACCTATGGATAATTTATATCATCTAAATGACAGGATAAATAAAAAGGATAGGATTAGTATATACTATGCTGATTTGAATGATTATGCATCAATTAATAGGATGATTAATGCAGTGAGACCAAATGTAATATTTCATTTGGCTGCACAATCATTTCCAAAAACATCTTTTAATATTCCAATAGAAACACTACAGACGAATATCATAGGAACTGCTAGCCTGCTGGAAGTTATTAGACAATTTAAAGAGACAGATGGTTATGACCCAGTGGTTCACATCTGTTCTTCGAGTGAGGTTTATGGTAGAGCAAAGCCTGGTGAAAAACTAAATGAAGATACTAAATTTCATGGAGCAAGCCCATACAGTATTAGTAAAATTGGAACCGATTATTTGGGTAGATTTTATGGCGAAGCTTATAATATAAAAACTTATATAACTAGAATGGGGACGCACACCGGGCCTAGAAGAAGCGACGTATTTTTCGAAAGTACGGTTGCAAAACAGATAGCGCTAATAGAAGCTGGACTACAAGAGCCAGTCGTCAAGGTTGGAAATTTGTCAAGTGTTAGAACTTTTCAGGATGCAAGAGATGCTGTTAGGGCTTATTATCTTTTATCATTAGAGAGTGAAAAAGGGAATATTCCTTGTGGTGAGGTATTTAATATTGCTGGTGAAGAAGCCTATAAATTGCCAGAAGTTGTAGATTTATTAATTGGTTATAGTACCATGAAGGATAAGATAAGGGTTGAAACGGATACAGACAGATTAAGGCCGATAGATGCCGATTATCAAATGTTTGATAATACCAAAATTAGACAATTTATAGATTGGAAACCTGAAATACCGACCAAAAAAATGTTCTTAGACTTGCTGAATCATTGGAGGGATGAGATTTCAAAAGGCAAGATTCCTTTAAATAGATAAATATAGCAAAGGATATTGTATGATAATTAGATCAAAGGCACCACTAAGACTAGGGCTTGCTGGCGGTGGTACGGATATAGAATTTTATTACTCTACTTATGGAGGGGCTGTTTTAAATGCTACTCTAAATTTGTACGCTTATTGCAATATAGAAGTTACTAATGACGACAAGATAATTTTTAATTCATTAGATCAAAATGAATTCGTAGAAGTTGTAAAGACCAATCTTATCAGTTGTGATGGAAGGTTGGATTTATATAAAAGCATATATAATAAGATAATAGAGCGCTATAATAATGGCAATGCGTTATCATTTAAGCTCACCACATATTCTGATGCTCCATCCGGTAGCGGTCTAGGAGGCTCATCAACCATGGTGGTAGCAATAATAAAAGCATTCTGCGAATGGTTAAACTTGTCATTAGGAGAATATGAAATAGCCTATCTTGCTTATGAAATAGAAAGAATTGATGTTGGTATAATTGGTGGTAAACAAGACCAATACGCTGCAACTTTTGGCGGATTTAATTTTATGGAATTCTACGATAATAATAGGGTGATAGTAAATCCATTAAGAGTTAAAAATTGGATTATTAATGAATTTGAATCATCAATAGTTTTGTATTTTACCGGGATAAGAAGGTCTGCATCCGTTATAGAAGAAGAAAAGAAAAATACCGCAACAAAAAATCCTAAACCATTGGAGGCCATGCACCAAGTAAAAGATGATGCCCGTCTAATGAAAGAGTTTTTATTAAAGGGTGATATCAACGGCTTTGCTAAGATATTGGGCAAATCTTGGGAGTCTAAAAAAAATATGGCAAAATCTGTTACGAATAGTGAAATAGATAAAGTTTTAAATATTGCGCTTGAAAATGGTGCATATTCTGGCAAGGTTAGCGGTGCTGGCGGCGGTGGCTTTATGTTTTTTATGGTCGATCCCATAAAAAAATATCAGCTTGTTAAGGCATTGAATAATAGCGGTGGAAAAGTTATAAATTTCAATTTCACAAAGGAAGGAACTACTGCATGGAAAGTATGATTAATGATTTTATAATAAATCAGTTTGGGAAGTCCTTGGAGCTAAAACAAGCAATTTACAATTCTAAGAATATCGGTATGGTTGTAAGAGATGTATCATTGGCGATAGTTAAAGCATATAAAAATGGAAATAAAACCATAATAGCTGGCAATGGCGGTAGTGCGGCAGATGCCCAGCATATTGCCGGGGAATTCGTTAGTAGATTCTATTTTGATAGACCAGGACTGGCATCTATTGCCTTAACTACGGATACATCGGTTTTAACGGCTATTGGAAATGACTATGGGTATGAAAAAATTTTTGTAAGGCAACTTCAAGCAAATGGGAAAGCCGGTGACGTATTTTTAGGTATTTCTACTAGCGGAAATTCTAAAAATGTAATAGAGGCTTTAAAGTATGCGAGAGAAAATAATATTTTAACGGTTGGGTTTACCGGTGAAAATGGTGGTCTTATGAAAAATGTCTGCGATTATTGTATATGCATGCCATCTAACGAAACGCCGAGAATACAGGAGGGGCATATTCTGATAGCTCACACTATATGTGCAGTTGTAGAAGAATTTATATTCGGTAAAGGTTTTTAGTTTTGGAAGCGATAATTTTAGCTGGAGGTCTTGGTACTAGACTTCGGGCAGTAGTTTCTAATGTCCCGAAGCCAATGGCTCCAATAATGGGTATACCATTCTTGGAATACATTTTTAGATACCTTAAAAAAAATAATATTAATAAAGTGGTATTGTCTGTTTGCTATAAAAGAGACACTATTATTAAATATTTTAGTGATACGTTTTTTGATATAAGTATAAAATATTCAGTAGAAGAAGAACCATTGGGCACCGGTGGCGCAATAAAGCAGTCGTTAAAATTTTGCAATAACGAGAATGTCTTGTTGCTTAATGGCGACACGTTTTTTAACGTAAATTTGGATGCGCTATTCAAAAGTCATCTAAATAATTTAGCGGACTTAACTCTATGTTTAAAGCCAATGTGTAACTTTGATAGGTACGGTATTGTAAAGTTGGATTCCGCAAATAGGGTTATTGGATTTAATGAGAAAAAGTATTGCGAGAACGGTTTAATAAATGGTGGTTTATATATTATAAGGAAAAATTTTTTAGATAATGAAGATGTACAAAAATTTTCTTTTGAAGATTTTATGAATAAAAACTATAAAGAAAAGAAAATTTATGGAGTAATAGATAATGGATATTTCATTGACGTAGGTATTCCGGAGGACTATTATAAGGCGCAAAAGGAGCTAAAATATGTTACATAAAGCTCTATTTTTGGATAGAGACGGAGTTATAAACATAGAAAAAAATTATCTTTATAAAATTTCTGAATTCGAATTTATAGATGGTATATTTGATGTTTGTAGATATTTTCAAAGGCTTGATTATTTTATAGTAGTTATCACAAATCAGGCCGGTATAGCAAGAGGATTATATACGGAAGACAATTTCATTAAATTAAACAATTGGATGATTGGTGAATTTAAGTCAAATAATATTAATATTACAAAAGTGTACTACTGTCCGCATCATCCAGAATTCGGTGTAGAGTGCGAGTGTAGAAAGCCAAGGCCTGGTATGATATTAAGAGCAAAGGCAGAAATTGGTATAGATTTGCAAAATTCTATACTAGTCGGTGATAAAATTTCAGATGTTGAAGCTGGTATAAATGCTGGTATAGGGAGAAACTATTTGATTACAACTGATTCCAGCATAAAAGAAAGTATATATTTTAATAAAATTAGCAATATAAAGGAGCTTGTGAAATATGCAAAAAGATTCTAGAATTTTGATTACTGGCGGCAATGGCTTGGTTGGATATGCCTTAAAAAAATTATTGCAAGAACAAGGATATTCGCAGATATTTACACCAACGAGCAGAGAGTATAATCTAGCAAATATGGAACAAACGTTAAAAATGTTTGCAGAATTGAAACCAGATTATGTTTTCCATAATGCGGCTAGAGTATATGGTATAATGGGAAATATGGAAAATAAGGGATTATCTTATCTTGATAATGTTATGATAAATACTAATGTTGTCGAGGCTAGTAGGATTTTTAATGTTAAAAAAATAGTAGCGATGGGCTCTGGATGTGTTTACCCATACCCGTCTCCTGGGTTACCGCTAAAAGAAGATATGATGTGGATGGGGTATCCGCATGATTCTGAGGACTCTTATGCTATTTCAAAAAGAGCTATGTACGCACAGTTGTGTGCCTATAAAAAGAGTTATAATACCAATTTTGCTTTTGTTATTAGTTGTAATTTGTATGGTCCTCATGATAAATTTGATGAAAATTTCGGACATGTTACGCCGGCTTTGATTAGTAAATTTTATAGAGCTTATAAAAATGGTGATGATATTGTTGTTTGGGGCGACGGATCGGCTCAAAGGGATTTTTTATTTTCCTATGATGCTGCACAAGCACTTATAAATATAATGTTTAATATAGACGGTGCTGTGAATATTGGTAGTAGTAGCGTTATAAAAATAAAGGATATAGTGGATAATTTAGCAGATATAACCGGACTTCATTGTAAGGTCAAATGGGACAGTACGAAGCCTAATGGACAAGATTATCGTGCATATGATTTAACTAAACTAAAATCAACTGGTTTTGAGCCAAAATATGATCTTTATAAAGGTCTAAAAATTACCTGGGATTGGTTTTGTGAAAATATTCAAAATATAAGAAGATGACGTATGCTAAATAGATTTTTATTAAGAAATAAAACTAATAGTATAGCCGTTGTTTGTGATTTTTCTGAAGATAATCCAGTTAAACTATATGCCACAAGGGTATCTAGAGCCATTGGGGCAAGATTAGCGTTTGCCGATACCGGAGCCATAAATAACATATACAATCCAGTACTAAGAGACAAGTCTAAATTTAATAATAATATTGAAAATGTTATAGAGATTGTAAAAAGGTCTGATGTTACACATTTGCATTTGGAACTTGGTATGTATGGTGATACATTGGAAGATATGAGAAGAAATATTTTTAATATATTGGAAAATTCAAGCAAATTGGTTTTATTTGTTCATTCTTTTCATATTCAAGATGATACCTTTACTAATTTATACCTAGACATAATTAGTTTTGTAAATAGTATTAATAATAAAAGTAAAATCTGGGTTAATAATATAAAAGACTATAATGCTGTTAAGAGAATATATAATGGAGATATAGTTTACTATCCGGTAACATATTTTAGCAACAAGATAAGATCTTACTTTTGCAATTACTCTAAAACGTGTATTAATGATAAGGCCAATTATGTAGATATTGGCATGTTCGGCTATATTAATGCCCATAAGGATTTTGAGACTGCCATAAAAGCATTAACTATTTTACCAAGTAATTATAGGCTCCATATAGTAGGTGGAGCTCATCCTGGTGAAAGACAGATTTGTAAGAAAAATGTATCCATAGAAAAATTAGATGAAATTTTATGGAAGTTTAAAGATTTTGATATTGCAAATAGGGTCCTTTTTTATGATAAACTTGGAAATGTTGACTTTTTCAAAGTAATGTCTAAAATGGATATAGTCTTAATTAGCTATCTGGAAACATATATGAGTGCAAGTTCTGTTTTATCACAAGCATATGAACTTAAGAAGAGTATAGTAGCAACCAGATGTACAACATTTGAAATGGCTGAGATGCATTTTGGTAGAGCAATTAGTTTTTTTGATCCAGGTAATAGTATACAGTTAATGCAAGTTATAAAAAGAACCCAAAGAGATAAAGTTAATTATAGTGCCATTTTTAGCCTAGAAGAATTTGTAAATAGGATAAACATATAAAATGAGTAGAATTTTAGTATTAGGCGGGGCGGGACTAATAGGGGCTTCCTTATTAAAAAATTTGATCAAAAAAGGATATAAAGACATAACCGTACTTGATGATTTATCTAGAGGAAAGATTAATAATATACCGCTGGAGTGCAATTTTATTAAAGATAATATATGTAATATCGAAAAGTATAATTTAGGTAGTTTTGATGTAATATTTCACTTAGTCAGTTTTATGCTGGGATTGGGGTTTTCTGAAAAAAATCAATTAAAACTTTATGATAATAATGTAAAGTTGAATGAGAATTTTATATCATTTTTGCTAAAGCAAAATCCAGACAGGTTGCGCCTTATTTATATTAGTTCATCTTGCGTATATTCTGATGACGGAGAAGATATCGTTGATGAATCCTCTCCCTTGGGTAATTTTCCAGAGCTCGCAAATATAGGTTATGGTTTTTCAAAGCGATACCTTGAGGATAGATTAAAATTACTATCTGTAGTGAATAAGTTTGAACTTTCAATAGTTAGGCCATTGAATATTTATGGCGAGTCATACAGATGGGCCGGCGAATTCTCACAGGCTATACCGATGCTTATAAATAAGGTTATGACTAGTAATGACGTAGAAGTTTGGGGTAGCGGAAATCAAAAAAGGTCGTATGTTCATGCCGACGATTGTGCGGAACTATTGGTAAGAATCGCTTTTAATGATCAATTGATCCCATTGCTAAATATAGGACACGAAAAAGTTATATCTATGAATGATTTGGTTATGTTAGTGGCAGAAATCGCAAATAAAAAAATTACCATCATTAATAATCTAAAAAAGCCAGAAGGAAGAAGAGTTAAGGGTTGCTCTTTAAAATCCATAAAAATCTATTTTCCTGATTTTAATTTTAACGTATCTTTAAAAGAAGGGTTGTATAGAATGATATATAAATGGTATATTAACAATAAAGGTAATCTGATATGAAAAAGAGCAAATTGGCTATAGTAAGTAGCTATAATGAATTGTGTGGAAATGCCACATATGCATTTGCATTAAAGAAAGAATTTGAAAAATACTATAATGTAGATGTACTTTCGCTACGCGTTAACTTGTTGCGATCCGAAAATAGACAATATAAAAAATTGGCGCAGCAGCATATTGATGATCTATGTAGTAAACTTAAAGATTATGACTATGTAAATATTCAGCTAGAAGTTGGATTGTTTGGTATAAAAAGAAGAGATATATATAGTAGATTAAAGAAAATTGTTGAGAGTTCTAAAAACCTAATTATTACAATGCATAGAATTGACGTGAAAAATAGTTTTTTATCGGTTGATTTTTTAAAAAAAGTTATAAATTCTCCAATGAAGGCAATAAAGGAATACAGAGATAGCTCATATTATCCAAGCCTATATGCAAAACTAATACTTTTTTTTAAGTATGCTTCTAATGAGCGTAATGTAAATATTATAGTTCATACAAAGAGGGAAAAAGAGATTATTAAGTATATGTTTGGTTTCGATAATGTTTTTGATTTTCCAATAACTTTTTTGAATCGTAATGAGATAAAATATTATTGCGACAAAGCTATAGAAAGTAATAAGGTATTTAGGAATAGGTATAATTTGGGCGATAGCGATGTTATAATAGGCGTGTTTGGTTTTATTAGTGATTACAAGGGGCATTTAACAGCCATTAAAGCATTGAGAATTTTGCCAGAAAACTATAAGCTTATGATTTTTGGAAGTCAGCACCCGCAGTCTATACTAAGCAATAGCGATATTGATCCATATTTAGAAATACTTATAAAGGAAATAAAAAATAGAAGAAAAGGTGATTTATCTAATAGGGTATATTTTTGCGGCTCTTTGAGCGATGATGAATTTATCACCGCGTTGAATCAAGTAAATTTTACTGTTTTGCCATATAAGGAAACGGGGCAATCTGGGTCTGGTGTAGCCTCAATTACATTAGAAACAAGAGCAAAATCAATTTTTTCTAACAATAAGGCGTTTTTTGAACTATCAAAATATGCGCCAGGTGCATTTGAGACATTTGACATCGGGAATTATGTCGAGTTGGCTCAAAAGATATTATTTTATAGAGATAATTATTCAAAAGGGCTAATTGAATATTACGATAAATATAACATTGAGAATAATATAAATTTGCACATTAGTCTGTTTGAAAAGGATAAAATATGATGTATTTTATATTAAATAACTACCAAAAATTAATTGTAATAGCATATATGGATTTAAAGTTAAAGTATCAAAATAGCTTTATTGGTTTTTCATGGTCTTTTATAAAACCATTACTGCAGTTTTTTGTATACTTTACAGTCTTCGGTATATTTTTACAAGTAGATACTGGTGATGGCTACGCATTAAGATTGTTCTTCGGTGTATTAATATGGACATTTTTTTCAGAAGCGACATCGCTGGGGCTAAATTCATTTGTTGGCAAAGCTTCAATAATAAATAAGATAAGTGTCAATAGACTCATACCGCCTATTGCCGCCTTTTTAACGCCATTATTTAACTTTTGTATAAACTTTATTATCTTTATAATTATATATCTGGTTTCATATAATTCTATATCGGATTTTAATATATTTAAATTTTTTATTATTACCGTTTCTTTCCTGCAGATTAGTATATTAATATTAAGTTTAAATATAATCCTATCTTTTTTAAATGTTTTTTTTAGAGATATAAAACAGATTTGGGAAATTGTCCTTATTTATGGCGTTTTTTTAACTCCGATTATTTATAAATTACCTATTCCGAAAGAATATGAAACTTTATATTATTGCACCAATTTATTATCCTTTCCATTAGAAAATATTAAATATTGTTTCTTTAATGGATATACGCCTATTCTAATATATGATATTTGGCTTTGGGTATTGCATAGTGCTGTAATTGTATTATTGTTTGTAGTATCATTAGTTATTGAAAATAAATTAAAATCAAAAATTTCGGATTTTCTATGATAGTATTTAAAAGTGTTAGTAAGTCATATAAATCATATAGGGTTCATACAAATTCGTTGAAAAGTTTCGCTATAAATTACAGGAATTATTTTCGAAACATAAATAGCATACCTACTATTGATGTTCTAAATAATATGTCGATGAGTATTGACAATGGGGATATATTATGTATAGTTGGTAGAAATGGTGTTGGAAAATCTACTTTAGCCAAGCTTATAGCAAAGACATCAACTCCTACGAAAGGTGATATTGTTGTAGATGGTAAAGTTATACCATTTTTAGAGCTGGGTGTTGCTTTTAGTGATGAATTAAGTGGTCGTGACAATGCTTTTTTAAATGGCGTATTATTAGGAATGGATATATGCTTTATAAAGGATAATATGCAAGAGATATTTTCATTTGCTGAAATTGAGAGGTTTATGGATACTCCATTGAAATACTATTCGTCTGGAATGAAAATGAGATTGGCGTTTTCAATAGCGCGATGTGCCAATGGTGACATATATATATTTGATGAAATTTTAGCAGTTGGCGATGAGAAATTTCAGAAAAAATGCTTTGATTTTTTTGATAATTTACTGGTTAACAAAAAAACAATTATATTTATAACTCATGATATAAATTTTGTAAAAAAGCATGCAACTAAGTTATTGGTTCTAAGGGGTGGTGGAGATTATATCTTAATAAGCAATAAAGAAAAAATTTGTAATTTTACCTTTGAGAGTTTATAGTTTGTATTAATGATGATAAAAAAAGCTTTAATATGCGATTGGCTCAATGTTTACGCTGGTGCAGAAAGATGTGTGGAGAGCTTCACAAATATTTGGACTGACTTTGAAATTTATAGTTTGATCGATTTTTTGAATGATACAGATAGGTATGGAATATTAAAAAATAAGCATGCCCATACGAGCTTTATTCAAAATTTGCCATTCGCTAAAAGTAGGTATCGTGATTATTTACCGCTTTTTCCATATGCTATTGAGAATTTTAATCTAAGCGAGTATGATTTAATCTTATCCAGTTCTCACGCGGTTGCAAAGGGGGTATTGACTCATTCGGATCAGCTTCATATTAGTTATGTTCATACGCCAATTCGTTATGCATGGGATTTATATTTTGAGTATTTGAAAAATAGCGGGCTGAATAGTGGATTAAAGGGTTTTTTTGCGAAATATTTTCTACATAAAATTCGTATTTGGGATTTGACTTCCACAAATCGTGTGGATTATTTTATTGCAAACAGTCGCTATATTGCCAGTCGTATAAAAAAAATTTATGGTAGGGCGAGCGATGTAATATATCCCCCAGTAGATACCGATAAATTTGAGGCCAAGGAAAATAAAGATGAGTTTTATTTGACTGTTTCAAGGCTTGTGCCATATAAAAAAGTAGATGTTATAGTGGAGGCTTTTTCACAAATTAATAGAAAGCTTGTGCTTATCGGCGATGGTCCAGATATGGACAAAATAAAAAGTAAGGCTAAAAAAAATATAGAAATTTTAGGATATCAAAGCAACGAAACAATAAAGCATATGATGCAAAATGCGAAAGCTTTTATATTCGCAGCCAAGGAAGATTTCGGTATCGCTCCAGTAGAGGCTCAGGCATGCGGCACGCCCGTTATATGCTACGGCAATGGCGGAGTACGTGAGACGGTGATAGATAACGTCAGTGGTGTTTATTTTTATGAGCAAAGCGTTGAGAGCCTACTTGGAGCGCTGGATAAATTTGAACATAATGTGGATAAATTTGATCCATCTTTTATTCGCAGAAACTCACTTAGATTTTCTCGTAAAAGATTTGAGGAGGAGATAAAAACTTACATAGAGCATAAATTTAATGAATTTAAGGCATTAAAATGAGGCAAATTTTATCATTTTTATTGCTGTTGCTAGCTGATATTTTTGTTATTTTTGGCTCTATATTTTTAGGCATTTTTGTCAAAAATCTTATTTATGGAAGCCCATTATTTTTTGATATATTTACATATCGAGAGTACATCTACGTTTATATTACTATAATATCTTTATTTGCTTATCAAGGTATTTATATTAGGAGATTTGATTTTTGGCATGAAAGCAAAATTATAATAAAAAGTTGCATATTAGGCTTTTTACTTTGTCTTGTGCTTGCGATAGAAAATAGTTTGTTTTCAAAAGTAACCCTATTATTTAGTTTTTTATCTATGATTATACTTTTACCCGGATTTAAATTTATATTCAAACGTATACTTTTTTATGTAGGCATCTGGCAAAAAAAGGCTAGAATTTTATGTGTAGAAAATAGCGAAGAGCTTGAATACGCAATATTTAATAACCATTATTTGGGTTATGTAAAAGCCGTTGGAAAAAGCTATGATGCTCTTTTGATAGGATATAACAATATTAAGCCTAAAACTCTAAATACTATTATAGAACAGAACATAAAGGATAACAAAGAAATCTTATTTACTCCAATACTTAATAGTTATGACTTTTCAAGGGCCTGTGTTTATAATATTTTTAACTCCCGCACGAATCTATTTGCTATTCAAAATTCCCTTCAAAGCAAATTTAATTTAATTTTGAAAAGATTGTTAGATTTATTAATATTATTGCTTGCTTTGCCCTTTTTGGTAATCATGTTTGGCGTAGTTATCTTAATCATAAAGGTAAAAGAGCCAACTGGTGACATTTTTTTTGGCCAGTACAGAATAGGTTTGGGTGGAAAAATATTCAAATGCTATAAATTTCGTTCAATGCATACCGACCAAAGTTTTATGCAAGAATGGTTGGATAAAAATTCGGAAGAAGTAGTATATTATAAAAAGTATAAAAAATATAGAAATGATCCCCGAGTAACTAAAATCGGCAGCTTTTTAAGAAAAACGTCACTTGACGAATTACCGCAGCTAGTAAATGTTCTAAAAGGGGAGATGAGCCTGGTTGGTCCAAGGCCATGTCTTCCGAACGAAATGGAAGATTTTGGAGAATACCTACCGCTTGTTTTGTCTTGTAAGCCCGGGCTTACTGGACTTTGGCAGGTTAGTGGTCGAAGCAATGTGGATTTTGCTACACGAGCCCAAATGGACATATGGTATATGAAGAATTGGAATATTTGGATGGATATTGTAATAATTATAAAAACATTTAAAGTAGTATTCCTTAGGTATGGTGCTATGTAAATAAAGTTTGAGATGAGGTGCTGTAACACCTCATTATTTATAGTTTGCCGCCTTCAACGACAAGTGATTCTGGATTTACGCTATCGCCATAGATCGGTTTTAGCGTAGCATCATAGTCTTTGTGGAAGAAATTTTCTTTTCCAAGCTCAATGATTTCATTGTTTAGCCAGTCAAGTAAAACTTTGTTACCTTTTTTAACAGCTGGTGCTATCACATCCACATCACCAAGTGCTTCAACACCTACGACAAAGCCTGGAGTCTCTTTCGCCCAGGCAAAAAGTAGGGCGTTATCATGTGCTAGTGCGGCACCTCTTTTATCAACCAAAGCTGCAAATGTTTCAGTATTTTGGTCGTATTTTGCAAGCTTAATATCTGGATAATTTTTTGTAAAAAACGCGTCTGCGGTTGTGCCCTTATTTACGATTAGGGTTTTGTCTTTTAGCTCATCGATGCTTTTTATCACTGCACCTTCAGGGCTTACGATGCCAAGCGAAACCTTCATGTATGGAAGCGCAAAATCAACAACTTGTGCGCGCTCAGGTGTTTTTGTAAAATTTGCAAGCGTGATATCTACTTTATCAGCTACTAAAACTTCAACTCTACCAGCAGCCTCGACTAGCTCAAATTTTACCTTGCTCTCATCGCCTAGTAGGTCTTTTGCGATACGTTTTGCAAAGTAAATATCATAGCCTTGATTTTTGCCGTCTTTATCGACATAGCCAAATGGTGGTTTGTCGCTGAAAACACCAATTCTTACATATCCGCGCTCTTTGATCTTTGCGATCGCATCAGCTTCGTTTGAAGCAGCTTTTGCCGTGTCGGCACCTTTGTCATTACCACAACCCGTTAGAAAGACGGTAGCGATTAATGCTAATAAGAAAAATTTAAATTTTCTCACTCTTTCTCCTTGTAAAAAAGTTAAATAAATAAGAGCGTTAAATTTTCGCTCTAAACGCATTTTGGAAAAACGGCAAATTATCTCTTATTTTTTCTAAAACGAGAATAAATTTAGAAATTTCTTAGCGCGATCGCTCTTAGGACTAGTAAAAAACTCCTCTGGTTCGCTGATCTCTACGATCGCTCCAGCGTCCATAAATACGATCTTGTTTGCAACCGCCCTTGCAAAGCTCATCTCGTGAGTGACTATTAGCATCGTCATACCATCTTTGGCTAAATTTAGTATCACATCAAGCACTTCTCTAACGATCTCAGGATCAAGCGCGGCCGTAACCTCGTCAAATAGCATGATCTCAGGGTTTAGACAAAGGCTTCTTACTATTGCTATGCGCTGCTTTTGACCGCCGCTTAGCTCCTTTGGATAGGCAAATTTCTTATCAAGTAGCCCAACCTTGCTTAGCCACATATCAGCAGTTTTTTCAGCCTCGGCCCTATCTCTTTTTTGCACCTTTAAAGGCCCAAGAAGGACGTTGTCTATGACGTTCATGTGATCAAATAGCTCGTAGCTTTGAAAGACCATGCCGACTTTTTGGCGGATCCTTTGCCAATCATTAAATTTAGCATCAATCACTTCGCCATCGATTATTATCTCGCCGCTAGCGATGCTCTCAAGGCCATTTATACATCTAAGAGTTGTACTCTTGCCACAGCCCGATGGTCCAAGAAGCACAACCACTTCGCCGCTTTTAACCTCTAAATTTATATCCTTTAAGGCGTGAAGCTCTCCATAAAATTTGTTTATTTTTTTAAGTTCTAATATGTTTTCGCTCATTTTAACTCCATTTTTCTTCTAGTTTTTTTGATAGTTTTGAGACCGGATAACAGATTGCAAAATATAAAAAGAATATGAGCGTGTATATCCAAAATGGCGCCATAGGATTTGTAAATACATTTCGCTCGATGATCTGCTGACCGACCTTGACTACCTCTACAACGCCAATTAGCACGACTATAGAGGTCGTTTTTATCATACGGCTTAGTAAATTTACAGCTCCAGGCACTAGCCTTCTCGTGGCTAGTGGGATGATGACGTAAGAGTAAATTTGAAATTTGCTAAGCCCCAGCGAGGCGGCTGACTCAAACTGGTGCTTTGGTATCGAGGTGATAGCGCCGCGCACGATATCCATCATCTCAAAAACACCCCAAAGGCTAAAGACGATGAGCGAGGCGGTAAATGCCGAGATATGCAGTCCAAAAGCCTTGCTAACGCCAAAGTAAAATAAAAATAGCCAGACGATCTGAGGCATGATACGAACGATCTCGAGGCAAATTTTTAAAATAAAATAGATAAATTTGTTTTTCATGCTCATAAGTACGCCAAGCACTAAACCACCGATTATAGAGATAAATATAGAGATAAATGAAATTTCTGTGCTAACGACTAGACCGTCAAAGAGCCTTAGTAAATTTTGCGTATCAAATAATATACTAACTCCTTGCATTTCTCACCCTTTTTTCGACATAGCTAAGTACCAGCGAGACTGGCAAAATGATGATGAGATAGCTAATTACTAGCATAAAAAGTGCCTCGTCTGTTTTGTAATAAAGCCCGATAAGATCCTTTGCGACGTAAACTAGATCAGCAAGTGCCACGATACTAACGATGCTTGTTTCTTTTAGCAAAAAGATAATATTTGCACTAATGCTTGGCACCGCTACACTAAATGCTTGAGGCAAGATAACATATCTTAAGAGCTGATTTTTGCTAAGTGCGATGCTTAGTCCCGCTTCTATCTGTGACCTTCTCACCGCCTCAAAGCCAAGCCTAAAGCTCTCGCTCATATAGCTACCACCAAGAAAGCTAAGTCCCGCAACCGCACAGGCAAAGCCGCTCATCGACACTCCAAGCTTTGGCAAGCCATAATATAAAAAGAAAAGCTGTATAAGAAGTGGCGTATTTCTTGAGAGCTCGACGTAGCAGTCAATCACTTTTGATAGAAATTTTAGCTTGTAAAATTTTACAGCCATACAAAAAATACCGATCAAAATAGAAAAAATGATCCCTAAAAAGGCGATCTCACAGGTAAGCACTCCGGCCTTAACATAAAGCGGATAAAATTTCTCAATAAACTCAAAATCCATAAAACTTTAATCCAATCTGAAAAATGGAGTTATTTTATCTTATAATCATAAATTTAAAACTAATTAGATATGATCTTGCTTTAAATTTAAGCTTGCAAAAAGGATAAAATTTGATCGACCTTTTTCAGATCATCGGCTTTTTAGGGATGATTTGCATCGTGATGGGCTACTTTTTACTTCAGATCGGCCGCCTAAATAGCCGCAATCTAGCCTATCAGATAATAAATTTAGTAGGTGCGGTTCTACTCATTATCTCGCTTTTTGTGCACTTTAACCTCGGTTCATTTTTGATAGAGGTCTTTTGGATATTCATCACGATTTATGGAATTTATAAAATTTATAAGGAGAGAGCGTGAGAGCATACGCAGAGTGGGAAGAGCAGGAGCTTTTGTTTTTATCGCTGCCACATAGCAAGAGCGACTGGGAGCCTTATTTAGAGGAGATTTTGGCGGGCTATGAGGAGCTAGTGGCTGCTATTACGCCTTTTGAAAAGGTGGTGCTCATCTGCCCTGATGAGGCAAATTTTGCTAGGTTTAAGAAATTTAAAAATGTAGAGTTTGTAAAGCTTGAGACTGACGATACTTGGATCAGAGACTACGGCATGATCGACGTTTGCACCAAGGACGGCGTAAAGAGCTACGACTTTAAATTTAACGCTTGGGGTGGTAAATTTAAGAGCTCAAAAGATGATGCGATAAATTTAGCACTAGCTAAAATTTATAAGACCAAGCTTGAGCCAGTTGATATGATACTAGAGGGTGGAAGTGTTGAATTTAACGGAGATGGCGTACTTTTAACCACCTCAAAATGCTTACTAAATGAAAATAGAAACAAGGCACTTAGCAAAGAGCAGATCGAGGAGAAGCTAAAGAGTTTGTTTGGCTTAAAGCGTATCATTTGGCTTGAAAATGGTTTTATAAGAGGCGATGACACAGATAGTCACATCGACACTTTGGCGCGTTTTATCACGCCTAATACGATAGCTTACGCAGCTTGCGATGACAAGAGCGATGAACACTTTGAAGAGCTTAAAAGGATGGAGAATGAGCTTAAAAAAACTGGCTTTAAACTGCTTGCTCTGCCACTACCAAAACTTAAATTTTATGATGGCAAAAGGCTTGGTTGCACTTATGCAAACTTCATCTTTATAAATGGTGCGCTAATCGTGCCAACATATAATGACGAAAACGATGAAAAGGTACTAGATTTACTGGCCAAGGCACTGCCAGATAGAAAGATCATCGGTGTAAATTCGTTAGTTTTTGTCCGTCAAAATGGCTCGCTTCACTGCTCAAGCCAAAATAGATACAAGAGGTCTTAAACTTGGGAAGTCCGTTTGATTATGAGTTTAACCGCATAAATAAGCAGGAGTGCACGCAAGGCGAAAATAAGGCTGTTATCGCAGCTGGAGCTTGCGCTTTTTTACTCGCACTTGTGAAATTTACAGCTGGGCTTTTTAGCGGCTCGGTTGCTGTGCTTGGCTCAGCGATTGACTCGATGCTTGATTTTATAGTCTCGCTTTTAAATTTATTTGCGCTTAGAAAGTCAAAAAAGCAAGCCGATGAGAGATTTAACTTTGGCTACACAAAGCTAGAGGCCTTGGCAGCGCTATTTGAGTGCGTCATCATCGTGGTGGCTGCTGGATATATATTTTATGAGAGCGTTAAGAAATTTAGCGAGCCAAATTTAGAGATAGACCTTGGCTTAAGCCTTGGTGTGATGGTTTTTTCGGTAGTTGTGACGTTATGTTTGGTGCTATTTTTAAACCAAATTTCTAAAAAAAGTGGAAACCTTATCATAAAAGCAGACGCACTGCACTATAAGATCGACCTTTTTAGCAATCTTGCTGTCATCATCTCGCTGCTTATCATTAAATTTAGTGGATTTGTGATGATAGATGCGATCTTTGGCATCGTGATAAGTGGCTACATCGCTCAAAGCGCCATAAGCCTTGGCAAAGACGCCCTTGGTGTCTTGTTAGATCACGCAGCAAGCCCTGAGGTCACAGAGGGGATCATCAAGATGATAAAGGCAAAGCAGAGAATTTCTGATTTTCACTATCTAAACACAAGACAGAGCGCAAATACCATATTTTTAACGCTGCATTTAGTTTTTAACAAAGATATCTCGCTTTACGACGCGCACGAGGTGGCCGACTCGCTTGAAGCTGAGATAAGAGAGAAATTTAGGGATTATTCGTGGCAGATAACCACACATTTAGACCCATACAACGACAAAGAAGGGAAATGAGATGAAAGTAGCACTACTTCAACAAGAATTTAAAGGCACAAAAGAGGCGACTATCGCAAAGACGCTTGAGCTAATCGCTGAGGCAAAAAAGGGTGGCGCTGATCTAGTCGTCTGTCAAGAGCTTCACCAGACGCAATACTTTTGCCAAAGCGAGGATACAAATTTCTTTGATCATGCAAACGAGTGGCAAGAAGATGTCGCTTTTTGGGGCAGGGTTGCAAAAGAAAATGGCGTGGTTTTAGTCACTTCGCTTTTTGAAAAGAGGGCTGACGGACTTTATCACAACACCGCCTTTGTCTTCGAGCGTGACGGCAACGTGGCTGGCAAATACCGAAAAATGCACATCCCTGATGATCCTGGATTTTACGAGAAATTTTACTTTACGCCTGGTGATATCGGCTTTGAGCCAATTGAAACAAGCCTTGGCAAGCTTGGAGTTTTGGTGTGTTGGGATCAGTGGTATCCAGAGGCAGCAAGGCTAATGGCGCTAAAAGGGGCGAAAATTCTTATCTATCCAACGGCCATTGGCTGGTTTGAGGGCGATAGTGATAATGAAAAGTCAAGACAGCTTGAAGCGTGGGTAGCGGTGCAAAGAGGTCACAGCGTGGCAAATGGTCTGCCAGTTGTTGCAGTAAATCGTGTGGGCTTTGAAAAAGATGATAGCGGTGTGATGGATGGGATAAAATTTTGGGGAAATAGCTTTGTTTTTGGACCACAAGGAGAGCAACTTTTCCGTGCAAATAGTACAGATGAGCTTTGCAAGATCGTTGAAATAGACATGAAAAGAAGCGAAGAAGTGCGCAGAATTTGGCCATTTTTAAGAGACCGCAGGATCGATGCCTACGCAAATATCACAAAGAGATTTATCGACTAAATTTAGAGCTAGAATTTCTAGCTCTTTTAAAATGCAAATTTCTTATCTACTATGCGAACTATCCTGCCACCAAGCCTTTTTGCCTGCTCTTCATTGTGTGTGGTGATGATGATCGTATATTTTTGTGACAAGCTTTTTAAGAGATCTTCTATGATCAAGATATTTTTCATATCAAGCGATGAGCAAGGCTCATCAAGCATGAGCACTTCAGGCTTTGTAGTTAGCATCCTTGCGATGCAAAGTCTTTGCTTTTGACCGCCAGAGAGCTTGTTAGCTGGCATATCTAGGTCGTTTATTTCGCCCAGTAAATTTACGCTTTTTAATAGCTCCTCTACTCTTTTTTGCTTATCTTTTATGCTGCCTTCATAAAATTCCATCGCATAGGTCAAATTTCTTTCTACGCTAAAGGGAAAGAGTGTGGCGTCTTGAAAGAGTATGGCTAGCTTTCGTCTTAGCCAAATTTCGCCCTTATTTTTGATATTTTCACCTTTAAATAATATCTCTCCGCTATATCTACCACCTTTTTGCTCTAAAAAGCCATTTAGCGCTGAAAGAAAAGTCGATTTGCCACATCCTGAGCTGCCCATTAAGCAGATGATCTCGTTTTGAGCAATGTTTAAATTTAGATCTTTTAAAATTTCACTCTCTTGGTAAAAGATACTAAGATCTTTTATGTTTAAAATATCTGGCAATTTTCTCTCCTATATCAAATAAAACTACGGCTGAAAGCAGGTGCAAAATGATCAGTATAAAAATGAGTACGAGTGCCGTGGCGTAGGCATTTTGCGTTGCGACTGACTGACTTAAAAGCATGTGCAGGTGAAAAGGCAGTGCCATGACTGGCGAGAGCAGTCCTTCTGCCTTTGCCATGAAGACGACTCCTGTTAAAAGTAGCGGTGCAGTTGCCCCTATGGCGTAGCTGCCAGCAAGTATCAAGATAGATATGATGTTTTTTCTAATGGTTGGCAAAACAAGCTTTCTAGCCATGAAATTTTTATCAACACCAAGCGCGAAGCTATCTCTTAACATCTTCTCATCGATCTGCGAGATCACCTTTTCTGTGCTAACTTCAACAAATGGAAAGACCATCAAAGCAAGCGTAATACTAGCTGTTAGTAGGCTCTTTGGGATATCAAGACTAACGATAAAAAGCCCATAAACAAACATCCCAAGCAATATAGAGGGTATGGAGGCCATCGTTTGGATGATAAATTTAAGACCAAGCTTGATCGTGCTAGAAGTGCAGTAAATTTGCCTATAAATGGCGCAGCTAACGCCAAGAAGCGCAGAAAATATCATGGATAGTATCATTAGCAAAAATGAGCCTATGATAGCGTCTCTTATGCCACCACTCTCACCTAAATTTAAACCTTGCGGATTTTTGGTTAGAAAGTCTAAATTTATCTGAGAGATGCCATTTGCAAAGATGAAATAAAATATCCAAAATATCACCGCAACCACTATAAATACGCAAAGATAAGCGTAAAATTTGACTAGATGATCTTTAAAAGCGTTCATTGTTTTTCTCAAATTTAAAGATAAAAATATTTAGCAAAAATATAAAAACAAGCAGGACAAATCCGCTTGCAATAAGAGCGTGATAGTGCAAGCTACCAGCCTCGCTCATGCCCATTTCAAGGGCTATTAGAGATGGTATGGTCTGGGCTTTTGAGAGCAGGTGCGGAAAAAGCGGGGTGTTGCCTATAACCATCATCACAGCCATCGTCTCGCCAGCTGCCCTTGAAAATGCGAGTATAAAGCCTGAAATGCTTGCTTTTATGGATTTTCTAAAAATTATTTTTCTTATAAAATATCCTGTGCTTACGCCAAGCGCGTCCGAGTCTGTTTTGAAATTTTGCTTTAGCAGATCAACACTTTGGAGCAAATGCGAGGTAAAAAAAGGCAGTATCATGACGCTAAGGATGAGGCTAGCTGCCAAAACTGACTCACCAGCGGACATTTTTAGCCCCGACTCTAAAATTTTTACAACCGTGTAAAGCGCAAAAAATCCATAAATGATAGATGGTATGCCAGCTAGTATTCGTATCATCCAGTCTAGCACATGCCTAAGCCAGGCGTTCGCAAAAAAGCAGATAAAGATAGTAACGCCAAGCGAGATGAAAAATGAAAATATGCAAGCTAGAAATGCAACTGCGAAATTTGCGATTAGGATATTAAACAGTCCAAAGTTAAAAGGCTCCGTGCTAACGTCCCAGTCGCCATTTAGTAAGAAGTCAAAGAGACTTACTTCTGCAAAAAAACTCGTGGAATTTAGCAGCAAAAACCCCACGAGTAAAAGCAAAAGCATGGCGGATAAAAGTGTGAAAGCATATACCCCGCCTTTAAAAATTTGCCCTATCATTGGCTATTTTACTGGTATAAATCCCATTTTTTCGATAGTCTTTTGACCTTCGGCTGAATTTAGTACATCTACAAAAATTTGCTCGCTCTTACTTAGATCGCCACTTTTTACGATGATGAGCGGACGAGAGATGTAGTATTTGCCATCAACTATGTTTTTAACAGTTGGCTCCACACCGTCAACGTTTAGCGGTATTAGCTTGCCTTTGTTTTGGTTTGTGATACCAAAAGAAGCGTAGCCAATAGCGTTTTTATTTTCGATGATTTTTGAGACAAGCGCGCCCATCGAAGGTGATTGGATGACGTTTTTGCTAACCTTGACATCTTTCATGATCTTTTTTTGAAATACCTCGTGAGCACCGCCACCAAGATCTCTTGTAACTACGACTATTTCGTCATTTGGTAGGGATTTGTCAAGATCGCTCCACTTTTTATACTCGCCTGAGAAAATTTTGACGATCTCATCTTTGCTTAAATTTCCGCCCTTTAGCTTTATCGCCTCATTTTCTGGGTTTACAGCCACACAAAGTGCGTCTATGCCAAGCGTATAGGCTTTCATATCCTTGATCTTTGCCTTTTCGCTATCTTTTATATCGCGAGCTAACATGCCAAAGTCAGCGACATGATCAAGCACGGCTTTCACGCCAGCACCTGAGCCACCAGCTGAGACAAAAATGGTGATATTTTTGTTTGGTAAAGAGCTATCGACTTTGTCCCAAGTCTCGTACTTTTCGATAAAGTCGGTTGAAATTTTAGCAATGACTGGAGCCAGAGTAGATGAGCCACTAAAGCTAACTTGCGTTTTTTCATCCGCACCAGAAGCGAAATTTAAAGATAAAAGCAGCATAGAAGCAGCCAACATAAGTGATTTTTTCATAAAAACCTCCAAATTTTGATTGTTATTAATATTTATAAAAGCTATTGATTAGTTGTAAATTTGCAACAGTTTTTCTAAAACTTAGAACTGCGGTGGATTATACAATAAAAAATGATATTAAAAAATGATATTTAAATAGTCGGTTTATCAAATTTATTTTGGCTGATAAAGAAATATAAATTTAATCTTAAGAAAATATTTTTTTAAGTCTTGATTGTGTAGAATGGTTGCAACTTTGCCAAAACGGCATGAAAATATCATATCAAATAAGGTAAAAAGCTAAATTTATAGAATAAAATAGCCTTAAATTTCTTGAAAGGATCTTAGATGAAAACTACTTCTTTGGCACTTGCTGGCTTGCTTTTAGCAACAACTCTTTCAGCAAAAGAATTTATCAGTATCGGTACTGGCGGTATGACAGGCACTTATTATCCGATAGGTGGAGCGATTTGCCGTTTAGCGAACAAAAATACTAATGTAAAATGCTCGGTCCAATCAACTGGCGGCTCGGTTTACAACGTAAATAACGTTTTGAAAAAAGAGCTTACATTTGGCTTTGTTCAAAGTGACGTTGTCTATGATAAATTTAACGGCACTGGCAAATTTGACGGAGCAAAAGATGAAAATTTACGCTCAGTAGTTGCTATCTATCCAGAACTTCTTGCATTTGTTGTGGCAAAAGATAGCGGTCTTACAAGTGATCTTGCTTCATTTGCAGGTAAAAAATATAACGTCGGAAACCCAGGCAGTGGCAACGAAGTGAGTACACTTGAAGTCTTTAAAGCAAAAGGCTTTGACGTTTCAAAACTAGGCTACCGCGGCGTTTTAACAGTTGGTGAATGCCCACACGCACTAAAAGATAAAAAGATAGACGGATACAGCTTTGTTGTCGGCCATCCAACTGCAAACATCACTGATGCTGCGACATCTTTGCCTATTGATATCCTAAATATCGAAGGTAGCGAGATCGACAAACTTCTTGCAGACAAGCCATACTTTGCAAAAGGCGTGATCCCAAAAGGCTCATATGATGGCGTAGATCACGATGTAAATACTATCGGCGTAAAAGCTGTTTTGGTAACCAATAAAGATACAAAAGATGAGGCTGTAAAAGCTGTGATAAAAGCTATTTTAGACAACTTTGATGAGTATAAAACTCTTCACCCAGCGCTAAAATCAGTAAATAAAGAAGATCTTGTTCAAGGTCTTTCAGCTCCGCTTCACCCAGCTGCAGAGGCTGTATTTAAAGAGGCTGGTATCTTAAAATAATCCATTTCCAGAGGCTCTGCCTCTGGATAAAATTTAAATATGCAAATTTTTAATTTATATATTTAAATTTTAAAGGAGAGAGATGAACGAAGTCAAAGACAACGAAGAACAATTTGTCGAAGTAAAAACAAGGGAGATAAATAGCAATTTTTACAACTATTTCATTGCGATCGTATGCTTTTCTTGGTCAGTTTTTCAGCTTTATATAGCTTATTTTCCGCTTAATACAAATATTTCGCGCTCGATACACTTAGCCTTTGCAGTTGGTCTTGTATTTTTGCTTTATCCAGTCACTTTTCATAAAAAGGCACATTCTAGTTTGCCATTTTACGATCTAGTTTTTTGTGTGGCAGGCGTTGTTGCTGTGCTTTATCCAGCGGTTTATTTTTATGAACTAGCTGATAGGACAGGGGACTACATAACACAAGATATCGTAATATCGTTTTTGGCGATCATTGTCTTGCTCGAGGCTGGCAGGCGTGTCATGGGACCAGCACTTCCAATTATTTGTATATTATTTTTGATATATGATCACTTTGGTCCTTATATGCCAGACATCATCGCTCATCAAGGTGCCAGCTTTGAAAAGATCGCAGGCCATATGTTTTTAACGACTGAGGGTATCTTTGGTGTGCCTATCGGAGTTAGCGTTAGTTTTATCTATCTTTTTGTTCTTTTTGGCTCATTGCTTGAGAGGGCAGGTGCTGGACAATACTTCATAAATTTAGCTTTCTCACTTCTTGGAAAATATAGAGGCGGCCCAGCTAAGGCTTCAGTCATCGCAAGTGGTCTAACTGGTATGGTTTCAGGAAGCTCTACTGCAAATGTTGTAACAGTTGGTACATTTACCATACCACTTATGAAAAAAGCCGGTCTTTCACGCACAAAAGCTGGAGCCATTGAGGTCGCTGCTGGCGTAAATGGACAGCTCATGCCTCCGATCATGGGCGCAGCTGCCTTTATCATCGCTGAGTTTTTAGGCATGACATACACAAATGTCATGATGGCAGCGGTAATTCCAGCTTTTGCTTGCTATTTGTCACTATTTTTCATCGTTCATTTAGAGAGCGTGAAGCTTGGCTTAAAAGGTATAAATCAAAGCGAGTTTCACTCAAGATTTAAAATTTTTGTAAGTGGACTTCACTATATAACTCCGATTTTGATTTTACTTTATACACTATTAATCGCAAAAGAGTCAGCTATTGCTGCGGCGTTTAATGCGATTGGATTTTTATTTTTAATAATGATCTTTCAAGAGCCAGTTAAAAAGCTAGCAAGTGGCGAAAAAGTTGGAATAAATGATGTGTTAATAGGCTTTGAAGATATATTTTGGGCGATGGTTGCAGCCGCAAAAAGTATGACAACGATCGCCATTGCAACCGCACTTGCAGGTATCATCGTGGGCTCTATCTCTCTAACTGGCCTTGGTCAGGTGCTTTCAGATCTAGTTGAGTTACTTGCTGGTGATAATATAGTTATGATATTGCTTCTTACTGCGATGATGTCGCTAATACTAGGAATGGGTCTTCCAACGACGGCAAACTACATTGTAGTTTCAAGTCTTGTGGCACCTGTTATTTTATTTTTAGCGCACAAAAATGGCTTTTTAATCCCAGCCATTGCTGTGCATCTTTTTGTCTTTTACTTTGGAATTTTAGCTGATGACACGCCACCAGTTGGTATCGCAGCTTATGCAGCAGCTGGTATTGCTAAAGCAAATCCTATAACTGTTGGTGTTCAAGGATTCTTTTATGATCTAAGAACGGCGATCTTGCCATTTGCCTTTTTCTTTAACAACAAACTTATGCTGATAGAAAGCGTAAACGAGGGCGATCCGCTTGATTCAAAAGGGATCGTTTGGATGAGCAATCCGCTTGAAATTTTACTTGTCTTTGGTATGGCGATCGTGGGAATGTTTGCATTTTCAAGCTTACTTCAAGGCTACTATGTCACAAAGCTTAGGATCTGGGAGCGTATTCTTTTGATCCCTGTTGTGCCACTAGCTCTTGTGCCAAATATATGTGCGAAATTTAATCTTATACCAAACGAATACACTGCTTATATCGTAGCTGCTGTACTTTATGGATTTGTTTTTATGACTCAATGGGGTATTAAAGATAAACCACTTGATCAAATAAAAATAATCTAATCTTAGGCAAGAGTACTCTTGCCTAAATTTCTAATATAAATTTTTTAGGGCTACCTTTATACTTTGGATAATTTCTATTTAAAATAAGTATTTTTTGGATTTTTTTGTTTTAAGAAATTTTTAGGCTCGTAAGCCTAAAAATTATAGTTGTTTTGAGCGTCTTAGATCTCCTGCAAATTCGCAAGACATCTTATCGCCTAATTCGCAGCCTTTTACTAAAAATTCATAAGCTTTTTTAAATTCTTTAGCTTCTATCAAGATAGAACCTACCATCTCACAAGAATATCCATCATTCTTATCACAAGCTTTGTTAAAAAGTTCTCTTGCTTTTTGCGGCTCAGTATTTAGATAAAGCCCACCAGCTGCCGAGCAACCTTCAACCTCACCAGCTTCGCAAGCTTTATTATAGTACTCTAAGGCCTTGCTTGGATTAGGTAGAGCTGTTTTGCCTAGCTGATAAATGGCGCCAGTTTTTACACATGATTTTGCATCATTTTCTGCACATCCTGCTTTAAATTTTGCTAAAGCTTCTTTGAAATTCGAGCTCCCATATGCCTTTAGGCCATCTTCAAAGTTACCTGCAAAAGCACAAGCAGCTAATATTGAGATAAAAATCATTTTTTTCATTTAAATTCCCTTTTTTGTGAATTAACATGCAATTTTAGCATATTAATTTTTACACTTACTTGATGAAAAATAATTACGCTTTTAAAATTTGCTCTTGTTTTTTATAATCAGGCATGATTTTTTCTATAAAATCGTAAAAACTTTTTTGATGATGTGGATAGAGCATGTGTGTTAGTTCGTGAAGAACGACGTAGCGCACGGCTGAGAGTGGCTTTTCTATGAGTCTTAGACTTAGGTTTATATAGCCTTTTTTATGATTGCAGCTGCCCCAGCGAGTTTTGCTATTTCGTATGACGATACGCTTGATTGGTTTGTTTATAAAAGGCTGAAAATGGCTCACAAGCTCTAAAAATAGCTCTTTTGCTCTTACTTTTACAAAACGCTCAAGGCTTTTTAAATTTGGAGTAAAGACAAACTCGCCATCAAAAAATGGCTCTTTAAAATTTTCATCAAATTTTATCTTATAAATTTGCCCAAGAAATTTTACCTCATCATCTTTTGGTAAATTTGCAAGAGCTTTTTTGTAAGTATTTTCAAGCCAAATTCTGTGCATCTCAAGAAAGCTAAGAGCCATCTTTTGTGTGCTGTAAAATGGCATAGATAGCGTGATCTTAGCGTCCTTGCCAACTCTTAGACGCATGGATTTTACATTTGTTTTAAAATTTATTAAAACGCTTAGCCCATAAAAGTCTAAATTTATGCTCTTTTGCTTTAAACTAGGCGTTTTTCTTGCCATTTTTTGCTTCTCCAACGCCACGTATTTGCAAGGCCTCTTAGCCACTCATCAGCACAAAATCCTATCCAAACGCCGATAATTCCCCAGCCAAGATAGATACCTAAAAAATATCCAAGTGGCAGCGAAAGCCCCCACATAAAGATAAGCCCGGTTACTAGTGGAAATTTTGCGTCGCCGCTTGCACGAAGGGCATTTACGATGACGATATTAAAGGTTCTACCCGCTTCAAGAAATATCGAAAGTGTAAAAAGTGGCAACATGATCGTACGTAAATTTTCGTTTAAATTTAGTGCGTCCATGATTTGATACTTTAGTGCATAAGCTATAAGCACGACTACGAGTGTGATAAAAACTCCAAGTCTTAGCGCTCTAAATGTCCTTGTATAGGCCTCGTTAAACTCGCTTGCTCCAACTAAATGCCCAACGATGACCTCGTTTGCCACACTGATGCTCGCTCCACAAAGCAAGATAAGAAGCGTGATCTGAAAGTAAATGGTCTGCACGCTAAGGCTAGCCTCGCCCATGCTTGCCACAAAGCCAAAAGCGACCATGTATTGCGCCATCCAGAGTAAATTTTCGCCTGCGCTTGGAAGGCCGATTGAGAGGATTTTCTTTAAAATTTCAAATGGCACGACAAGTAGCTTTTTAAAGTAAATTTTAACTTTTGCCACGCGAGTGAGCATGTAAAGTAGGACAAATACGCCGATCAGCCTGCCCACAAGCGTCGAGATAGCGACCCCTTGTAGGCCTAAATTTGGCAGGTCAAACCAGCCAAAAAGGGCAATGGCGTTGCCAAAGATGGTGATTACGTTCATCAAAACTGAGGTTAGCATTACGCCAGTTGCGAAGTTATAAACGCGAAGTACCGCAGCTAGCACCATACCTATGCCGTCAAAGAGCAAGGCAAAACCAAGGATATGTAGATATGAAAAGCTCTCGTCGATGAGCTCTTTTGGCACATTTAGTAAATTTAAGATGTTGTAGCCAAAGACGTAGATGATGATGGCTGAAAATACGCCAAATATGGTGTTTGAAGTGATGCTTGCATGTATGACATTTGAGGCTAGATCGTTCTTTTTAGCTCCCAAAGCTTGTGCGACGACGACTGAGCAGCCGATGCTTAGAAAGTTAAAAATAGTCATAAAAAGATCCATCACTTGATTGCCCGCACCCATGGCACCAACTAGATGCACACTCACTTTTGTAACCATGTAGGTGTTGATGATGAGCGTAATGAAGTGTAAAAACATATCTAAAAATATCGGAACTACGAGTTTTCTCATAGATAAGTTCATTAAATTTTCCTTAATTATTTTAAAATTTTGGCGATTATAGCCAAAATTAGGTTTTAGCTCCCTTTTTGATATAATCGCGAGAAATTTAAAAAATGAGAGAAAAATGGCATTAATCGACCTGATAGACGTAAGTAAAAAATTTGGTGCAAATGAGATTTTAAACGCTGTAAATTTTAGTGTAAATGAAAATGAAAAAATAGCGATCATCGGTAAAAATGGCAGCGGTAAAAGCACGCTTATGAAGATCATCTCTGGCGAAGTGGCAGCTGATAGTGGCAGACGCATAGTGCAAAGCCTAATAAGCGTCGAGATGCTAGCTCAAACTCCAAATTTTAACGCAACTTTTACCGTAAGGCAGGCGCTAAATAACGAGCTAAAAGAGATATTTGACGCGATAAGCGAGTATGAAAAAAGTGGCGTCTTGCTAGCAAATGATCCTGAAAACAAAGAAATTTTAAAAGAGCAAGAGAGGCTTTTAAAATTTATAGAGGCAAAGGATGGCTGGAATATCGAGCATAAGATTGAGCGAATTTTGCAAGAATTTAAGCTAAAAGAGTATGAAAACAGACCTATTTGCTCGCTAAGTGGTGGTGAGATACGTCGCGTGGCACTGGGTGCGCTCATCCTTAAAAAGCCAGATGTCTTACTGCTTGACGAGCCGACGAACCACCTTGATGTCTACATGGTTAAATTTCTTGAAGATATGTTAAAAAGTTCAAATCAAAGCATAGTTTTTATAAGTCACGATAGATATTTCATAGACTCGCTCGCTACCAGGTGCGTTGAGGTCGAGGAGGCTGGACTTAGAAGCTTTGATGGTGGATATGCAAACTATCTAACCAAAAAAGAGGAAATTTTAGCAAGTCTTGCAAAGTCGCACGAGACTTTGCTAAAGCAGCTAAAGGCCGAGGAAGAGTGGCTAAGGCGCGGCGTAAAAGCTAGGCTAAAGCGAAACGAGGGCAGAAAAGAGCGAGTGCTCGCCATGCGTGAGGAGGCGAAGAAAAATCCAGGCGTGATAAGGCGCGTGAGGCTAGAGCTTGAGCGTGCAAGTAAAAATTTCAACCAAACGCAGAGCCAAAACCGCAAAAAAATGCTTTTTGAGTTTAAAAATTTAAGCAAAAGCATAGATGGTAAGGTGCTTTTTGAAAAATTTGACGCAAGGGTCTTGCAGGGCGAGCGTATAGCTATAGTCGGACGAAATGGCAGTGGCAAGAGCACACTACTTAAAATTTTGCTAGGGCTTGAAAAGCCAAGTAGCGGCGAGATAAAAAGAGGCGAAGTAAGTATCGGCTACTTTGACCAAGCTAGAAATGTCCTTGATGATGACAAGAGCCTGATCGAGACCTTTTGTCCAAACGGCGGCGACCACGTGCTAGTTCGTGGGCGAAATATGCACGTTTATGGCTATCTTAAAAATTTTCTCTTTCCAAAGGAATTTCTAGATAAAAAGATAGGCGTTTTAAGTGGCGGCGAAAAAAACCGCGTGGCACTTGCGATGCTTTTTACCAAAACTTACGACGTACTGGTACTTGACGAGCCGACAAACGACCTTGATATCGCAACTATTAATATCTTAGAAGACTACTTGCAAAGCTTTGAGGGGGCGATCTTGCTAGTAAGCCACGATAGGTATTTTGTCGATAAGATGGCGAGTAAGCTTTGGGCGTTTGAAGGCGAGAGGATAAATGTTTTGCACGAAGAATACAGCGTCTATTTGGAGCTTGAAGATGAGCTAAAAGAGCTTGATAAATTTGAAAAAGAGCTTGCAAATAACCAAAATGAAGCTAAACAAAAGAGCAAAACCGGCGTAAAGCTAAGCTATAAACAAACGCAAATTTTAAATACATATCCAGATAAAATTTCAGCCCTTGAGGCAAGAGTGGCTGAGCTAAACGAGGGGCTTAGTGATCCAAAAATTTATCAAGAAGTGGGGCTTACTAAACTTTATGAAGAGCTAGAAAAGGCAAAAGCCGAGCTTGAAAGCCTAGAAAATGAGTATTTTGAAGTTTTAGAGATCGCTGAGGAGCTAGAGTAGCTTGAAAAAGATCGGTAGGATAAGCGCGCTAAATACGAGAGTTGTTAGAAAAAATTCTGTTGTAAGCCTTAGTATTATCGTTGATAAAATGAGGTTTAGTGAGACATTTTCGCCTAAAATATATAAATATGAAGTAGGTGATCTAGTCCGGATAAAATATAAAAAGGTTGGGTTTTTAAATAAGATAGAGACTATTAGGCTAATCGCAAAAAGCAGCGAAGAATCAGGACTTTTTGCAAGGATAGAAAATTTATTCTTTTTGCTTGTTGCTTTGTATCTTTGTTTTATTTCTTTGTGGGTTATCTATTATGGGATTACGTTGGAATTTAGCATTTATAGGCTTATCATTTTGTTAGCGGCTATTTGCTTTTTGATTTGGATGGGTAAATCTGCATATCTTAGGCTTTTGATTTTTAGATATTTTATATTTGGATAGAACTTTGAAATTTAAATGTATGAAAGGTTTGCGGCTTGATGAGGTCGCTAAATTTGTTTGAAACGGAGCTAAAATGTTAAAAAAACATCCGCTAATCTCTGTAGTGATCGCTATTGTTGTGATATTTTTTGCTACCTACTTTTTTATCTTTGGTTTGACTACCATTTTAGATGATGACATTGGCGATAGTAAAGAGCTAAATAATAGCTTTTTTTACGTCAAAGATGGCAAGGTCTATGCCTTGGTGCCAAGCGGCGGTAAATTTGAGCTAATAGGCGTGAGGGCTAGTAAATTTAGATACATCGACACTGGCAAATACGACAACAGAAACGTTGGCGCTAGCGATGAGGCGGTATATTGCGGTAACCTCGTGATGAGTGGGCTTGATCCAAATGGTGTTAGAGCGCTTGGCAATGGCTATTTTGGTGACGGCAAGATTACATATTTTTGCGATAGCGTAAGCGAGACAAACCTCGAAATATCCGCACTTAAAGAGTTTTGGGACATCTTCTCGCACAAAATGTTTAACACCCCAAAAGCGCAAACTCATATCTATAAATTTAGGCAGATTGATAACGTAAATTTAGCAGCGATCTTGGGCTTTGGCTACGCGAGTGACGGAGTAAAGGTCTATCATGAGGGCAAAGAGCTAGATGGCGCAAATGCCAGCAAGATGCGTTATATCGAGCAGGTATCTGGCAGAAAGAGCGTGCATTTTACGACTGACGGAGAAAATGTTTATTATGACAGCACAAAACTAGGGATCAAATTTAGCCCGCAAATGCGTGATATCGGCGAGATATGGCGCATTCACTATCTTTATGAGCCAAGTAGCGGCATGGTCTATGCAAATGACCATGAATTTGACCCAAAATTTGCCCCATACGAGCCACTTTTTAACCTAAAAGATGGGCACTCCTATCATGCGCTCTTTCGTGGCAAAGGCGGTATCTATCACTGGGAGCGAAAGTGGCAGTGGTATAACAGCATAGATGAGGGCGAGTTTGTAAGAGATGGCGACGATCCTTTTAAAGGCGATATAATGCCGCTATATGGCGATGTGGTGATAAATGACGGCAAGACATATTTTCTAAAAGCCTATGAAATTTGGCACAACACGAAAAATGATCACAGCCTAAGCTCACGCCACACGTGTATCGTAAGGCTTGATACAAAAGAGCAGTGGCGAAAGATAGGATTTGTAAGAAACGATGGCTACGGAGCAGTATATGCAAACGGCGATAAGACATATTATTTTGATAATGTCGGCTACGGTTGGCATTTTAACAGCAGCGTTTATGATATAAACGACCTTGGCGTGGTTGAAATTCTCACTCGTCCTTATGGTCCAAATGTTAAGGACTTAAAACTAGATGAGATAGTAAAAATGGTAGATCAAGGCGCTATGACGCCAGCTGAGGGCGAGGTGGTGATCGATGCAGTAAGCGACTTTGATGATTGCTCACAAAAATATGCCTACTGGATATTTTTTGCCATTGCATTTGTAGCCTCGGTAGTTGGCGCTGTTTTTAAAAATAAAAAGCAAAAAAGCGAGCTTAAAAAAAGGGTGGATGACTATAGATAATGAGAAAAATTACTATTAGGTTTATTTATTTTTTAGTCATCTTGACGCTATTTTTTGTTTTGGCGATGCTTTATCTTTGGCATGAGGGCGAGTATCAAAGAGACTTTGCAAACATAGATAGTAGCGAGTTTTACCGCTCGCCTGAGGGTAAAATTTACGTTCAAATTTCAGGCAGTGGCAAGTATGAGCTAAAAGGCGTTGATGAGGCTAGTTTTAGGGTCTTAAAGCTAGAACATGCGTATGACTACTCAAACGTGGCAGCTGATAAAAATAGTGTCTATTGTGCTAGAGAAATTTTGCCAGGGCTTGATCCAAAGAGCACCAAAGTGCTTGGCAATGGCTATATAAGTGACGGTAAGATAAGCTATTATTGCAGCTCTAGAAGCGAGAAAAAGGCGGGGTATAATGAATTTATCGCCGTTATGAAAAGCCTTGCTCACGTCTTTATAAAAAGCTACGATGATAGCTCATATTTTTATAGGACAAAGCGAGTTGAAAGTGCAAATTTAGAGCCTATATTTGACGCTGGTTTTGCAAGAGACGGCAGCACGCTTTACTACAAGGGCGAAAAGTTTGACGCACAGCCTAACGAGCTAAGATACATCACGGCAGAAAATGGCGCTGCTAGCGGATATTACACAGATGGCAAAAGCCTTTTTTTAGGCGAGCATAAGCTTGATACTAGCTACACAGATGAGGTGCGCCAGATATGCTACGACCCAAAGCACGATATAGAATATCTTTTTGAGCCAAAAAGTGGGGCGGCGTTTGCAAATGAGCGTAAATTTAGCGCTCAAAATATGCCTTATAGCGCCATTTACAGCGTGGATAACGTGCACTCTTTTTGGTCTCTTTTTGCAAGCAAAGATGGAATTTACTTTTGGGATAGCACGAAAAACGAACAAGCTAAAATTTCAGACTACCAGCTAAAAGGAGAGCTAAAAAGGCTCTATGCTGATGTTTTTGTAGATGAGAGTTCAGCGTATTTCTTGCAGCAAGGCGAAGAGTGGCGGCGCTCAAAGCATGGCAGGCACTTAGAGGCACAAACAGTTTCTTTATATAAATTTGCTCCAAGTAGCTCTTGGCATGAGATAGGGCTAGTAAAAGATGGCGAATATGGCGCAGTATATGCAAACGGCGATAAGCACTATTTTTTTAGCAAGATAAAGCCATTTTACGGCATAAAGCATAGCGTTTATGAGGTGGCGGGTCCTAGCGCCATAGAAATTTTAACAAGAGCGTCTAAAGAGCTTAGCGCAAAAGATATCAGCGAGATGATAAAACGCGGCGAGCTAGTGGAGGCAAGCGGCGAAGAGGTCGCAAGATCTAGGATAGAGTATGACTCGCCAAAGATTATTTTGTATATCACATTTGGCATCGCTTTTGTAGTCATAGTGCTAATAACTCTTGCAAAACCAAAGAGAGATAAAAGCGACTTGAGATAAATTTCAAAGTAGCTATTTTTGGTGACTAAAGCTTAAAATTTCATAAAAATTTAAAGATAAAATTTGACCCATTTACTCTTTTTTGTTATTTTGAAATGAAGCTGAAATTTACAAAAAAGGAGAAAAATGATCAAATTTCAAAAGTCGAAATTTAACAATTCGGTATTTATCCCATCGCTTGTTGTCATATTTTTAATAACGGCATTTGCAGCGATATTTCCAAAATTCTCAAATGAGTTTTTTAAAGGCATGCAAAACTACATCGCGGCCAAATTTGGCTGGTTTTACATCCTAGCCGTCGCCGTCATACTGCTAAGCGTCATCATTCTTGGCTTTAGTAAGCTTGGCGAGATCAAACTAGGAGCTGATCACGTAAAGCCAGAGCACAAAAATATCTCGTGGTTTTCTATGCTTTTTGCCGCTGGCATGGGCATAGGTCTAGTGTTTTTTGGCGTGGCCGAGCCGCTCATGCACTATCTAAATCCGCCGCTCGGCGACGCGCAAACTATCGCAGCGCAAAAGCTTGCGATGAATATCACCTTCTTTCACTGGGGTATGGGTGCATGGTCGGTTTATGCTATCGTGGCGCTAATTCTAGCCTTTTTCTCGTATAGGCACGGCTTGCCGCTCACGCTTAGATCGGCGTTTTATCCGATCATCGGTGATAAAATTTACGGCAAGATAGGTAGCGCCATCGACACATTTGCCGTCGTGGCGACGCTTTTTGGCGTAGCGACCTCGCTAGGATACGGCGTACTTCAGGTAAATGCCGGCCTTACGCATGTTTTTGGCCTGCCGACCATGCATATTACGCTTCTAATAGTGCTTTGTTTTGCAGCGACCATCTCAGCGGCAAGCGGCGTGGATAAGGGGATTAAAATTTTATCAAACTCAAATATCGCGCTAGCTATATGTTTTATGTTTTTGATACTATTTTTAGGCGATACGACGCAGCTTTTAAAGTCGTTTGTGCAAAACAGCGGCGACTACGTCTCGACGCTTATTTCAAACACCTTTAACCTCTACGCCTACGAGAGGCAAAATGAGAGCTGGCTTGGCGGTTGGACGCTGCTATACTGGGCTTGGTGGCTATCTTGGTCGCCGTTTGTGGGGCTTTTTATCGCCAAAATTTCAAAGGGCAGGACGATAAGAGAATTTGTGATCGGTGTGCTTTTGGTGCCGACGGGCTTTACATTTGCTTGGATGAGCTTTTTTGGTAACTCGGCGATCGCGCTTGTTCAAGGCGGATTTAGCGAGCTAGCTACGACCGTAAATTCCGACTCGGCTTCGGCGCTTTTTATGTTTTTAGAAAAATTTAGCTTTTCAGGCGTGCTAAGCACGATCGCAGTCTTTATGATCGTCATATTTTTCGTCACTTCGGCCGACTCAGCGGCGATCGTGATGAACATGCTTTGCTCAAACGGCAGGGACGATACGCCGGTTTGGCAAAAGGTCTTTTGGGGCGTTACGGTGGGTGTCGTGGCGGCATTTTTGATGCTAGCCGGCGGTCTTGGCTCGCTACAAGCGCTTACTATCGCTACGGCATTGCCATTTTCCGTTGTGCTTTTGGGTGCTATTTACGGGCTATTTAAGGCGCTACGCGTGGATATAACCAAAAAAGAGACAAATAACTTTAACAACATGCCTCTTAGCGATCTTTCAAAGCCTTGGCAGGAGCGACTAAGCGCGATCATCACGCTACCTAGCAAAAAAGACGGCAGTAAATTTCTAAACGAAGTCGTGCTAAAAGCTTTTAACGAGATAAAAGAGGAATTTGCCAAAAACGGACTTGAGGCAAATGTCACAAGGGGTGAAAATTTCGTAAATTTAAACGTCGGACTTGGCGATGAGATGGACTTTATATACGGTGTATATCTCACCAAAAGCCAGAGCCCGGACTACACGAGGGAGCTTGAGGGTGACGATCTTTACTATAGGGCTGAAGTTTACCTAAAAGAGGGCGGTCAGGACTATGACGTGCTTGGCTGGAGCGAGGCTACGCTGATAAACGACGTAATCGAGCAATACCGCAAACATATGCAATTCTTGCATGTCGTTAGAAGATAGACTTGACTGAAATTTGCCTGGAATTTGAAAATTTCTAGGCAAATTGTAAATTTTACTCACTCGTTATCGTTTGTTACTGAATTTAAAAGCGTGATATGCTTGTTTATAAATTTTAAAATTTAATTGAGCTTCATATGCACGTGGTGTAAAGCGAGATACAAGCGTCATTATTTTTTAGAAAAAACAAATTAGAAAAATTAACTTTATTAGTTTATGTTTTGCTTGTAGTTATGAGAAAAAATGCTAAATTTTTGTTGCATATCGTCCAAATTTCAGAGCTAAAATGCATTTTCTATAAAATTTTAACTTTGATAGATGTTTTGCTGTATCGGTCGTTGTAAAAATTTACAAAATTTCAAGTCTGGTGCTGATATCAGTAACGCCTTTTGAATACATCGCTGACGTTACTATCGCATCGGCTTTTGCGTATTCTTTTACATTTGCTAAATTTATACCACCGGCTGCTAGTACCATTGTATTTGGCGAAATTTCATCTCTTAAAGAGAGTACGTTTTTGATAAGCTCTGGGCTAAATTTATCACACTGCACAACGTCGCAATTTGCTTTTAGAAGTTTGCTTGCTTCGTCTAAATTTTCAGCTTCAACGCAGATTTTTTTCTCAACCATTTTGGTTTTAAATTCTAGCAAAAGAGATACAAATTCATCAAAATTTGCATAAGCTTTTATATGATTTTTAAAAAATAAAATGCTATCACTAAGCCCAAGCCTATGCATTTTACCGCCACCTTCAAGTACTGCTTTTACGCAAAATTTCTTAGCAAATGGAAAGCTCTTTCTGGTTGCTAAAATTTCACATTTTTCATTGACACTCTTTGCAGTATTTACCATTTTATTTGTATAAGTTGCGATGGCGCTAGCATATTCTAGTGCGACTTGAGCTAGTTTCCAAGCTTTATGCACATCTTCGTAGCTACCATAAATTTTTATGATTACATCGCCAGCTTTGCAAATTTGAGAATTTTGCACAAAAATTTCACTCTCACACCCAAGTAGCCTTGCAACACTTGCGGCCACATCAACGCAGCTAACACAAATTTCATCACGTGAATAAATTTCAAGTGAGGCATTTTTATCGATATTTTGAAGCGACGTAGTAAGATCAAAGTAAGGTACATCTTCATTTATATAGCTTATAATTTCTGCGTCGCTAAGTGTCATTTTATGCCTTTTTTACCTCATTTTTTGCTTTTATTATCATTTTTTTAAAGATTCCATTGTCATAAAGCCCAGCATGATAAAGGGCAAAGCAGGTAAATGCAATGCCTGAAGCAACGTGAAATTTCTTAATGCTTTTATTTCTTTTCATAAAAAGGGCACTTAAGCAAACTGAGGCTAAAGTGATGCCCATACCGACTTTTGATACTTGTCTATGAGTGTTTATATCAAGTAGTTTGCCACTTATTTTTGTTTCGTTTTTCAAATTCTTCTCCATTTAGTTTTTATTCCAGCAACTTGTATTTTTTATACCAAGACTTTCTGGGTCAAATTCTGGATTTTGTCCAGCACCTCTTTGAGCTTCGTAGTCTTTGACTGCTATTATCACTACCTTTGAAAGTAAGAATATGGCGATAATATTAATAGTTGCCATTGCAGCCATTGTGATATCAGCGATATTCCAAGCGAGCTTTAAATTCATTTGAGCACCAATAAATATCATAACGACAGCTGTTATCTTAAATAGCAACGTAAGCTTATGGTTTTTGGTTAAAAATTTCATATTTGCCTGAGCGTAGTAGTAGTTGCCAATAAGCGAAGTGATGGCAAAAAGTACGACCGCAAGAGTGGTAAAATGAACTCCAAATTCACCAAAATACTCTTTCATTGCAGCTTGAACGAGAGGAAGTGCTGTTAGCACCTCACCACTTGATCCAGTTTGCTTTGTAAGATAGGCCTGTGAAAATAGCACGATCATACCAGAAGCGATACATATAGTCATGTCTATAAAGACTGCCATTGCTTGAACTAGGCCTTGTTTTACTGGGTGGCTAGTATGTGCTGCGGCTGCTGCGTTTGGAGCTGAACCCATACCAGCTTCGTTTGAGAAAAGGCCTCTTTTGATGCCTATTACGATCACGCTGCCGGCAAATCCGCCAAATATCGCTTTAAAATCAAAGGCATTTTCTAAAATCATCTTAACAACATCAGGAATTTCTTTGAAATTTAAAACAATAGCAATAAGTGCTAATGAGATGTAAGCAAGTGCCATGAACGGCACGATATATGAGCTTACTTTGCCTATGATATGGCTTTTGCTAAAAAACATGACTGCTGCAAATGCTGTAAGAATAAGACCAATGCCAACAGGCAGACCGCTTTGTGCAAAACTCACATTGCTGCCAGCTTTGTCGTAGTAAATTTCAAAAGCTGATGTCATAGTGTAGCTTTGAAGGCCGTTAAAGCCGTATGCGTAGGTGATGATGAGGATCACTGCAAAAAGCGAAGCCAACCACTTTATACCAAGACCATTTTTGATGTAATAAGCTGGACCGCCTTTAAACCCAAAAACGTCTTTTGTCTTATAGATTTGTGCGAGTGTACTCTCTATAAAAGCTGAAGCTGATCCCAAAAAGGCCATCAGACACATCCAAAAAAGAGCTCCCGGACCGCCCGCAACGATGGCTGCTGAAATTCCAGCGATATTGCCTATGCCAACACGCGAAGCAGTCGAGATCATAAGTGCTTGAAACGGCGTTAAATGGTGCTTATTGTACTTGTCTTTTTTTTCTACTAAGACTCTGCAAGCTTCAAAAAACATCCTAAACTGCACAAAACGAGTTAAATAACTAAAATAAATTCCCGTAGCCACAAGAATAATGACTAAAAAATATCCATATAAAAAGTCGTTGGCTACGTCCATTTTGCCGTTTAAAAAACTTAAGAAACTATCAAGCACCATCTACCCTTTCAAATTTATTTTGATTTGAATTTTACGCCCTTCATTGAATTTAATAAAAGCCAAATCGTTGTGCCATTATGAAGCATGGCAGTTGCTATTGGATTTAACATACCAAGTGTCGCAGCACTTAGTATAGCTGTGTTTACGCCAACGGTTGAGCGGAAATTTGAGCTAATTAAATCCATTGTTTTATTTGCTAGCTCTTTTACAAGAGCTACGCTCATGATGTCGTCTTTTAAAAGACTTATATCAGCCGTCGCTTTAGCTATATCAGCACCCTTGTGCATACTTATGCCCACATTTGCCTTAGTTAGGCTTGGAGCATCATTTATACCATCTCCCACAAAGGCTACTTTTTTGCCCTCGCTCTTTAGCTCTTCGATGATAGCTGCTTTATCTGTTGGTAAGCACTCTGCATAGACCCTATCAAGCCCTAGCTCGCGTGCCACCTCTTCAGCCTTGCTTTTGATGTCGCCGCTTAGCATGACGACCTCTTTTACGCCAAGGCTTCTTAGCTTTTTAACCATATCTTTTGCGTTTTCTCTCATATCATCTTTCATAGCGATGACGCCGACTAGCTCTTTATCATATCCTACGTAGAGTAAGGTTAAGCCGCTATTTAATGCTTTGCTTATTAAAGCTTCATGAGCTTTAAAACTTATCATCTCGTCATCTTCTAAAAAGTGCCTGCTGCCGATAACCACCTCTTTGCCGTGCATCGCAGTTTTTACGCCATGAGCTACGATAAATTCGACTTCATCGTGATGAATATGGTGGAAACCACGCTTATTTGCAGCTTCAACTATTGCTTCGGCTACTGGATGAAAGTAGTGCTCTTCGGCACTTGCAGTTAAATTTAATATATCATTTTGAGAAAAGCCCTCTTTAAATGAGTAAATTTCAACTACGCTTAGGCGTCCGTGTGTCAGAGTGCCGGTCTTGTCAAATACAAAAGTATCAACTGAGCTTAAAGCCTCAATCGCCTTTGCACCTTTTACAAGAATGCCGTTTCTACCAGCTTTTGAGATGCTTGATTTAAAAGCAACTGGTGTAGCAAGCTTTAATGCGCAAGAGTAGTCCGCTTGAAGTACGCTAGCAACACTATTCATATTTTTATTTATAATGTATGAAAGTCCAGCAAGCGAGAGCGTAACAGGCACAAGTTTATCAGCTAGTTTTAACGCTTTTACACCAATGGCTGATTTTTCATTGAGTGAAGTTTGTATGTACTCTTTGATCCTAGCTGTCGCTGTATCACTGCCTACATTTTCAGCCCAAATTTTTATCCTACCTTCATCAACCACGGTACCGCTTATAACACGGTCGCCTCTAGCTTTTGGTATAGGCTCAGCCTCTCCGGTCATTGAGACCTGATTTACATCGGCGTTACCTTCAACGATATAACCATCAACACCTATCGTCTCACCAGCTCCAACTACTACGATGTCGCCCTTTTTTAAATTTTCGGTTTTTACTTTTTCAAGCGTCTTTTCGCCATTTAAATTTCTCTCGACCCAGACTTCTTCGATATTTGGTTTTGCTAGCTCTTTGATGAGATCATCGCTTTTGTGACTGGCGCTTTCTTCCATATATTCGCCAATATTTATCATCAAATTTGTACTATTTGCTGCCAAATGATCGCCCATTGCTAGGCTAGTACCAATAGCAGTTGCCTCAAGCACTTTTGAAGTGACGCCCTCATGTCTTAGCTCTTTTGCACCTTCTATTAAATTTGGTGCTGTGGCATAAAGAGTCACGGCTGATTTTAGAGTTTTATTACTCATAAATGGCGTTATGCCAAGTGCAGCAGCAGCCTTATAGATATTTGCCTTGCTTGGTAAATTTGGATCTTTTGCCTTTGTTGGAAATTCATAGCTCTTTATAAAATCTAAAATTTTCTCATAGCTTTTATCAAACTCGACAACAATACTTTTTGCGTATTTATTTACACGAACACTTAGTGCATCAGTTCGCTCCGAGATCGCAGCCTCGATAGCACTGACGTCGCTTCTAGCGTTTAGGCTCTCGCAAATAAACCTCGCTCTATTTTTACTCTTGTGAGCTAGAGTGATCTTATTTTTGTGAGTCAAGTTCTGCTTTGACATCTTCAAAACGCTCTTTTAGTTCTTCTATGCCAGCATTTATAAGCTCGCCACCTTTGATAATCGCTTTAAAAACGCACTCTTGTGCTTTTGGATTAGTTAGTACATAAGCTGCGATACCACCTAAAACTAGACCTTTTACAAAGCCAGCAGCATTAAAATTTTCAGGTACAAATGGCAAATTTTGAGCTACATTGTTTATTGCATTATCGATTGCGCTTGGCTGAGTAGCTGCTGCATTGTTAGCCGCAGTCTCACTTGCTACGTTTTCTTCATTGATGTAAGGGTTATTCATTATTTACTCTCCAATTTTATTAGTTTTTCTGCTATCAAAAGACCGCCGATACCAGCTGCTGTAAAAGCTGCTGCATTTAGATATTTTTTTTGTGCTATTAAATTTGAAGCATGAATGCCAACAGCACCTACGAAACCACCTGTTACAGCGTATTTTGCTATCTTTTTAGCGACATCTTTTTTAGTTGTTCTATTATTTAGATAGTCGCTAAAGCCAAGTGCAGCTGCACCCATGCCAGCGATTAAAGCTCCGCTGATGAAGTGATCAAATGGAAGTCTTGTGCTTGAAAGTGTAAAAAGACTATTTTCTTGCATTCTCTATCCTTAAGCTATATCGTTTGGTGTGATAGCTTTTGGAGCAGCTGGCTTTTTAGCGCGTGGTTTTCTTGTTTTCTTTGCCACTTTTTCAGCCTCTTTTTCTACTTTTTTAGCACCGCGTTTTGCTTTTTTCTCTTCTTTTACTATAAAGTCTTTTGCATCTTTTGCAACGCTTTTACCTTTTTTGTAAAGATCTTTTGCAGCCTCTTTGCCTTTATCTAAGCCTTCTTGGGCGTACTCTTTGATCTTATCTCTTTTATTCCAAGCAGCTATTGCTAAACCGCCTACTGCTAAACCTGCTAAAAATGGTAATGCCATTTTAAATCCTTTCTTTGTTTGATTTTGTAAATTATTCATTTTCTTCATCCTTATTAAAATTTTTGCTAACTACTGAAATGCCTAATGCCCCAAGCGCAAGTCCGCTAAAAAACGAGAAATTTGGATTATTGGTTATCTTTGCTAACTCGCTTTTATCAGCTTTGCCGCTTGCGATATTTTGCAAGCTTTTAGTTATCTCATTAAAGTCATTTTGATAGTTTTCTAAAATATTTGTTATGCCATTTTGCTCAAAATTTTGTGAAATTTCATTTAAATTTAGCTCATTTTTTATTTCACAGCCACTATAAATTTCTTTTAAGCGTTGCTTTAAAGAGGCGATATATTCGTTATTTGAAGTAGCCCAAAGTCTAAAAAATAGATCTTTTAGCTCCTCGTCATCTAAGCTTTCACAAAATTTTTCATACATTTTATTTAGCTCTAACTCATAGTTTAAAGCTTGTATCAGCGCATCTTCTTTATTTTTTGCCGGCAAAAATATAGCTTCATTTTCGCAAGCAAGCTCATAATCATGTGTGCTCGCAAATTTTTCTATCAAGATGATCGCATTTTTTCTGATATTTGCGATCTCGTTAAAAACATCACCAAACGAAGCTAAATTTTCATATAAACTAAGTGCGTTTTTTTCGCTGGTGTATGATGCATTTAAAAGTTCATTAAGCATATTTTACTTCTTTTGCAACTTCATTTACTCTAGTTGAAATCTCTTCTAAATTTTGCCCTTTTAAAAGATCTTCCCAAAGGTTTTTTGGAAAAATTTCATGATCATATTCGATCGTTACAGAGCCGATTAGCTTGTTAAATTTTACATTTTTTATACCATTTATCTGAGCTATCACATCATCTAGGCTAGCTAAATTTACGCTGCTACTTAGCTCTTTTATCTTTGGACTAACTCTTACTCTTAGTCTACCGTTTGTGTGAGCTATCATTGAAAAATAGCTTGCAACTTGTGCTAAAGTTTGTGTTTTTATATCCATTTTCATCCTTTTTTTTAATTGCGTATTATCTATTTCACAGCTTAAATAAATCTGAAATTTTTTTGTCTTTCATTATCAAAAAGTAAAATGAAATGATAAAATTTAATTTCCATTTTTCTCTTGGCAATCGCTGCAAATGCCATAAAGTATCATCGTATGCGACTGCTCGCTAAAATTTTTTTCTTTGCAAATTTGCTCTTGCCTTTGCTCTATCATCTCATCTTCAAAATCAACTATCTTTTCACAAATTTCACATATCAAATGATCGTGCGAGGATTTTAAATTTAGCTCAAATTTCTTTACTCCATTTTCTTCAAAACAGTTTGCAAGATGATGCATTTCGAGAAAATTTAAAAAAGAGTAAATTGATGTCATTGAAATTTCATTCTTGTGGATTTTGTAAATTTCTGAAGAAATTTCTTGAGCACTTAGATGAGAGTTGCTAATAAAAAGTACATGCAAAATTTGTTCTTTTAACTCTGAGCTTTTCTGCCCAAAGGCTTCTAAAAACTCTTTAAAATGCTTATAAAATAGTTCAAAATTATCCACAAAAACCTAACTAAAATGATAATGAATATGAGGATTTTACAACTTTACTTATAAAAAAAGCATAAAATTTCTTACGAATTTCAAGTAAAGTATTTTATAAGATTGTTTTGGTATAGTGTCGCATTTTTTAAATCAAAATTAAGGAATAAAATGACTTACGACGAGCTTGAATTAGACGCCGTTTTGTTAGAGGTTTTAGAAAATAGAGGCAGTTTTGATTCTATGGATGATGAGGAGCTTTATGAGCTTATCGAACAAGTTGCACAATATACAGATGGCGATTACGAAGAAGCGTTTGAGTATATGACTCAATTTTCTCCAATCCCTAAAAAACGCTTTGTTTCACTATTTATGGTTTAGCAAAAAGCTAAGCCATAACTTCTATAAAATTAATCAAAAAAGTAAAAATAAAAAGAGCTCTTGACCCACTTAATGAGCCAAGAAATTTGAGCTATAAGAAGTATTTTGAGATTATTTCTTTAAATTTTAGTGTGTATTTGCTAGCTTTTGGACTATTGTTGTAGATATTTTCAAAATCATACATTCGCTCATAATAATCGTTTGTATCTTGTCTATTTATTTTTAGTCTTGCCACATCTAAGCTAACTCCTACAAAAGCACCACTTGTCTTGCCACGCTCCTCAGCAAATGCTGAAATTTCAGGCAAATCACTTGTGATCGCTACTTCGTTACCAACGCCACCAGTTGCTTCTGCTTTTAGACTGATCGTATCTTTTGCATTAAATAAATTTGCATAAGCTTCTGAATTTTTAAATAAGATAATCATATCAGCTGAGCTGTAACCAAGCTGCAAGCCTATGCTTCCAGATGTGTAATTTACAAAAAATGGGCTTGACCATTCACCATCATCGTTTTTAGCGATAAATACGCCTTTACCTGTTGAGCCAGTAACGATAGCGCCTGCTTTTGTCACATCAGGGATTATGGCGATCGCTTTTATGCCTTCAAATTTAGTATTTGGCTTTAAATTTCTTGCACCAAAAGCATTTAAAATATTTATTGCATTTTTTAGCTTTTGATTTTGGATCACATCAGCATTTAAGCATGGCGTGAAAAATAAACCAGCAAGAAATATTATTAATAGTCTTTTCATTAAAATTCCTTCCTTAAAATTTTTCGTTATTATAGCCTAAAATAAACTAATGGTAAAAATATTATTAATGATTTTTTATGAGAGTTCATTATAAAATGCGACCTTTTAAGGGAAAAATATGAGTTTAATACTTTTTGTCGAATACGTCGGTATCGCATCAGCTGCACTTAGTGGGTTTTTATTTGCAGTAAAAAAGGAGTGCGACTGGCTTGGAGTCTTTTTGTCTGCATTTTTGACCGCACTTGGTGGCGGTATCATGCGTGATATGCTTGTTGGTAGGGCAGTTTATTCATTTACACACTACATGCCAGTAAGTGTTGTTATTTTTATGTTGATTGTTTCAAGAGTGGCAAATTTACACATAAAAAGAGAAGGTTTGGAGCGAAAATTTGTATTCATCTTCGCCGATGCGATCGATGTTATCTGTTTTTCGATCGTTGGAGCAATGGTTGCCATTGAGTATAACTACAATATCTTTGGTGTGATGATGATCGCCTTTTTTAATGGTGTTGGCGGCGGTATCTTAAGAGATATTTTGCTAAATGAAATTCCATGGTTTTTACGCACTGGACTTTACGGCACGATAAGCCTTGGTGTGGGGCTTGCTTACTTTGTGCTATATCATCTAGGCCTTACCAATATATTTTTTACTATGCTCTTGCTTGCTGCTGGCATTACGGTTAGGATGTTTGCATTTTATAGAGGCTGGAAGCTACCTGATCTATGAAATTTAGCGAGTTTTTTGATATCTGGGTCAATGAAAACTACTATAAATTTGGCGTAGATATCGGCAAAAAGGGCGATTTTTACACAAATGTAAGCGTTGGATATCTTTTTGGTGCTTGTCTTGCAAATTACTTTATAAAGCTACTTAAAAACGGTGAAATTTCTAACACTTGTAAGATCTTGGAGATCGGCGCAAACTCAGGTGAAATGCTAGCTGATTTTGTTCAAGGAATTTTTACACTCAAGCCAGAGATCTTAAAAAATTTAGAGTTTATTATCATTGAGCCTCACGAAAATTTAAGGAAAAAGCAGCTTGAAACTTTTGCAAAGCGCTTTGGCTATGATATCAAAATAAGGCATTATAAAAATTTAAACGAGTGTTCATTTGAAGAAATTTTTGTCATCTCAAATGAGCTACTTGACGCATTTAGCTGTGAGGTGATAGAGGGGCAAAATATGCTTTTTGTGGATGATGATCTAAAATTTCACTGGCAAAAGGCGGATCAAAACTTGCTAGCTCTTGCAAAGAAATTTGGCATAAAAAAGGGCGAGATATCAACTAGCTACACTAAATTTGCGCTCCAGCTTGCAAGTGCAGCAAAAAAGATGAGATTTTTAAGCTTTGACTACGGCGAATTTGAGCCAAAAAATGAATTTAGTTTAAGGATTTTTAAAGACCATCAAGTATTTTCTTTATTTGAAATTTCAGACCTCGCACCATATTTTAAAAGCTCAGATCTAACTTATAGCTTGTGTTTTAAGCAGGTAAAAGAGGCTTTTTGTGAGGCTGGCTTTTTGATGCTTAAATTTAAAAAACAAAATGATGCTTTGGTTTGCGACTTTGGCGTGGATGAAATTTTATCTTTAGTGCTTGAAAAAGGTAGCAAGCAAGCCTATGAAAATGCAGCCAAACAGGCGAAATTTCTACTCTCGCCTGAGTTTTTGGGCGAGAAGTTTAAATTTATAGAGTTTTTAAAGAGCTAGCCTAGCGATATCAGCGTAATCCGCCTCACAAGCCCTCAAAAGGTCACTTGGAGCTATCTTTATCTGCTTGCCTCTTACTCCAGCGCTTACTAGCACGTACTCTTGCTCTTTTGCTCGCTCATCGATAAATGTGGCAAAGTGCTTTTTCATAGCTAGTGGCGAGCAGCCGCCTCTGATGTAGCCGGTGATCTTTTCTAGGTCTTTCAAATTTATAAGTTCGCAGCGTTTGGCGCCACACGCGTGAGCAAGTGCTTTTAGATCAAGCTCCAAATCGCCCTGTAAGCAAGCAACAACGAAATTTTTAGGCTCACACTCACAAACGATAGTCTTATAAATTTGTTTTATATCTTGCTTGGTGCTAGCTGCTACGTGGAGAGCTGAAAGATCGTTTAAATCAACTTCATACTCTAAAATTTCATAATTGATTTTTAGCTTATCTAAAGCTCTGGCAGCATTTGTCTTATGTATCATTTTTTCTCATTTTTGCGAATTTTTTGTATAATTATAGCCAAAACTTAAAGGAGGAAAGATGGCTGAAGAAGTTGAAGAGAAAAAAGCAAAAAAAGGTGGCAATGGTGCATTAATGATAATTATTATTGCGATATTTGTTTTGCTGCTAGTTATTGGAGGGCTAGTTGCGTTTTTGATGCTTAGTTCTGACGAGCCAAAAGAGGCAAACATGATGCAAGCACCAGCTCAGACTCAAACTCAGGCAATGCCAGCTCAAAATAAGGCAAAGCATGGTAGCAACGACTATTCAAATATGGGACCGATATATCCACTTGATCAGTTTATTGTAAATCTGCTTAGCGAAAATGGCTCAAGATTTCTTAAAACTAAGATCGATATGGAGCAAAGCGATGAGTTGCTAACTCCTGAGCTTGATAAGAAAAAGGCACTTTTAAGAGATATCATTATAAGAACGCTCTCTTCTAAAACTTACGAAGAAGTCAGCACCGCAAAGGGCAAGGATAGGCTAAAGGACGAGATCGTCGGCAAGCTAAATGAAGTGCTAAATGATGGCTACATCAAAAACATATTTTTTACTGATTTTGTGGTGCAATGATAGGCATCGATATCGTTAAGATAGATAGGATTTCAAGACTAAAGGCTCGTCACGGCGAGCTTTTTTTAAAAAAATTTCTTAGTGATGATGAGATCGCGCTAGCAAAAAATGATGCAACTTTGGCTGGATTTTGGGCGGCCAAAGAAGCAGCTAGCAAAGCCCTTGGTGTGGGCATCAGCAAAGAGTGTGGCTTTTTGGACATTGAGCTTAGCAAAGACGCAAAAAACGCACCAAAGATAAAATTTAGCCCAAAAATTTATACAAATTTTAATATCAAAGAAGCAAGCCTTAGCATAACTCACGATGGCGGATTTGCTGTAGCTGCAGTGATGATTGTCTGAAATTTATGCATTTTTACAAAGCTTTTTAATATCTTTTAACTACTTCTGATAAATTTAAAAAACGTATTTTTATAAAATTTTTTAAAGAAAAGACGATATCTTAGATTAAGATTTAATGGAGCTAAAGAAACTAAGGATAGTAAAATGCGAATTTCTAATAACCTCCCAACTACTAACTATCTCTCAAGAGAAAACATAGCAAGAGAGATGGGCTTTCAATTTAACGATATAAACGAGATACTTAGTAACGATATGGGTCATGGCATGACATTTCCTAAGTATATGAGCCTAGACGATAAAGCTAAAGCAAGGGAATACGACAGATATGATCACTCGCTTACTGGCTTTGTAAAAGGTGAAGGAGAGGCAAGAGTAAGCATACTTGGTAAGCTAATGGGCTATGACGACTCTTTTTCAAAAGATGAGATAGATGAGCTAAAGAAATTTATAGATGATAGCGGTGCTTTGGGGCTTGAGAGAGCTTTTGGTGACTCAGAGACTTTATCTGTTAACGAATTTATAAAAAGATATACCAGAAAGCATGGTTTCTCTGACTTTACCTTTGGTGGAACAAAAACAGCCGAGTTGCTTGATAGCGATATGAGTGTCGATGAGTTTAAAGCTAATTGGACTAAATTTGCACTAAAGAAGCGCTTTGGTTTAGAGCTTGACGAGGAGCTAGCAAAAGAGACTATAAATTCCATTAATGATCTTGAAACACAAAACGAAGAAGATAAAAAAGAGAAGAAATTTACACCTATACAAGTTACTAAAAAATCTCACACCTATAAGCTTGAAGCCGATGAGAGATTTAAAGAGCTTTATAAATTTATAAAGAGTGAATTTGATAGTGGCAAGAGCATGTTTGAAATTTTAGAAAAAGTGGCAAAGCTTAAAGTGGATAAGAGGGCATAGGTATTTTATAAGCAAAGAATGGAATTTTTATAATTTAAATTTCAAAGAAAAAGCATAGATATCCTAAGACTTATGCAAAAGATAAAAAATATGGTTTAGCCAGCAAAGTATTGATATTAAGTCGCTAGCAAGATAAATTTACATCCACTCAAGCACTTGCGTGATATCTTTGGCGTAAAAGCACTTTAGACCCTGCGTGTCAAGCGGCTTGTTTGGGATGATCGCATTTTTAAATTTCTGCGTTTTTGCCTCTTTTAGTCGCTGATCGAGGTTGAAAATTTCTCTTATCTCGCCATTTAGACTTAGCTCACCGATGAATACGCTATCCTTGCTAATAGGGCGGTTTTTGAAGCTACTGATTATCGCTGCAATGACGGCTAGATCGGCCGCAGTTTCGCTTATCTTAACTCCACCTGAAACGTTTATGAAGACGTCGTAGTGCCCAAGTGGAATTTCTAGCTTTCGCTCAAGAAGTGCTAGCAGCATATCTAGGCGGTTTCTCTCAAAGCCAGTCGAGCTTCGCTTTGGATAGGCGCTTTCGCAAACAAGTGCTTGTATCTCGATGCTAAGCGCCCTTGAGCCTTCCATTATGATAGTTATCGCGCTACCACTCATCGCCCCGCCACGTGTGAAAAATTTACTAGATACCTCGTTTGCGCTCACTAGTCCGTGCTGGCTCATCTCAAATATGCCAACCTCGCTTGTCGAGCCAAAGCGGTTTTTAAACCCACGCAAAATCCTCAGCTCTCTGCTCGCGTCACCCTCAAAATAAAGCACCACATCAACCATGTGTTCAAGTACTCTAGGTCCTGCGATCGAGCCTTCTTTGGTGATATGTCCGATGATAAAGACGCAGATATTTTGGCTCTTTGCAAGCCTCATCAGCTCAAATGTGATCTCGCGAACCTGTGTGATCGAGCCTGGCGCGGAGCTTATATTTTGGCTATAAAGCGTTTGAATGGAGTCAATGACTAGCACCTTGTAGTCGCTCTTTTGCACCTCTAGCAGGATATCTTCTAGGCAAATTTCAGTTAGCAGGTATAAATTTTTATCCACCGCATTTAGCCTCTCAGCTCTCATTTTTATCTGGCTTTGGCTCTCTTCGCCGCTTACATAGAGCGTTTTTTTGCCATCTTTTGCTAAATTTGAGCCGATTTTTAGAAGCAGGGTTGATTTGCCGATACCCGGGCTACCGCCTATTAAAACAAGCGAACCCTCGACCACGCCACCACCAAGAACAAGGTCTAGCTCGCTATCTTTGGTGCTAAATCTCGTGAAATTTTGAATTTCAACTTCATCTATGCTTATGGCTTTGCTAGGTGCGCTAGTGCTTTTTGCTATCTCTTTACTTATCTTTATCTCTTGCTGGCTAAGCTCGATAAAGCTATCCCAAGCCCCACATTGTGGGCATTTACCTAGCCATTTGCTCTGCTGGTTTCCGCACGCTTGACACTCAAAAACTGGCTTTGCTTTTGCCATAAATTATCCTTTTTAAAATTTCAACTACTATCACTCCAAAAGCCGCTCCGATCATGTCAGCCACAATGTCAAGCAAGCTAAAGCTTCTGTTTGGTAAAAATGCCTGAACGAGCTCTATTTGTACACCAAAGGCTAAAAGTAGGGCTAAATTTTTAAAAATTTTAAACTCATAGCCAAGATAGAGCAGGATGTATAGGACGCAAAAAGCTAAAAAATGATTTGCCTTATCCCACGAATTTTCGATGATCGTGGGACTTTTTGGAGTAAATGCAAGAAAATCGATCGCCAAAAGAGCGATAAAAAAGCAAATTTTACTAAGAAATTTTACCCTACTCAAAAATGGCGTCCATTAGCTCGTCTAAAAACTCGTCTGGGTTAAATTTGATGATATCATCCATGCTCTCGCCAACGCCTATATAAAATATAGGTAGCTCAAGCTCTCTTGCCACGCCAAATAGTGCTCCGCCCTTTGCGGTGCCATCAAGCTTTGTGATGATGACGCCATCAAGCGATACGATCTCGTTAAATGCCTTTGCTTGTGCTACTCCGGCGTTACCTTGCGTGCCATCAAGAATCAAAATTTTGCGGTGAGGCGCTTTTTCGTAAGCTTTTTTGCTAATACGAACGATCTTTTCTAGCTCGTTTGCCAAATTTGTCTGGTTTTGAAGTCTGCCAGCTGTGTCTAGGATGACTCGGTCGATGCCTTTTGCAAGGGCTGAGCTAATCGTATCGTAAGCAACAGCTGAAGGATCATGACCTTGCTGTGTTGCGACTATTGGCACATTTAGCCTAATTGACCACTGGCGTAGCTGCTCGATCGCTCCAGCTCTAAATGTATCACAAGCGCCCAAAATAACGCTTTTACCATTATTTTTATATAAATTTGCAAGCTTTGCGATCGTTGTCGTCTTGCCAGCGCCATTTACGCCAAGGATGAGATCGACAAATGGCTTATCGGGCTCGATCACGCGCTCATTTTCGTAGATGAAATAGCTGCTCATAACGCGCCTTAGGTCGGCTCTACTTACTTCATCTTGTGGCGGCAAGTAGTATAAAATTTCTTCCACGATCTCGTAAGCTACGTCAGCTTCAAGTAAAATTTCTTCTAAGCTCTCTTTGTCTATCTTTTTTGACTTTTTAGCCGAGCTTATCGCTCCAAAAGTCTTCTCAAGGCCTTTTTTTAAAAAGTCAAGCATTATTTTGTTGCCCTATTTATGTCATTTTCAAGCATCTCTTCAGGCACAAGACCGATGTAGCCTTGAACGTAGTCACCATTTGCTTTAAAAAGTGCTGACGCAGGCAAGCCTTTTATGCCACCCATCGCTTTTTCAAATAAAAAATTTCCCTCACCAACCGCGACTTCATATTTTATTTTATATTTTTGAGCAAAATCTTTTACTTCATCTTCACTTTTATCTTCAAGTAGCACACCAACGATATCTAGCTCGTTTTTAAATTTCTCGCTTAGATTGTTTAAGTGCGGGATCTCGGCCTTGCAAGGAGGGCACCAAGTGGCGAAAAATACGTAAAGAGTTGCTTTTTTACCATCTTTTACATCAAAGCCATTACTTCTTTTTGTAATCTGCATAGTTGTGCCACTTAGCAGCTTTAGATTTATCTCTTTTATCTCGCTATCTTGGGCATTTTCACCTATTTTTGGAGTGAGTGAGTCTTTGCTTAAATTTTCATCTTTGCTAGCATTTTTATCTAAAATTTTGTTCTGCGTTTGTTCGCTTGTATTTTGCTCGTTTTTTTGCTTGTTCTCGTCGCCGCATCCAAAAAATGCAAAAATGCAAAGTGATGTTATAATTGCTCGTTTTAATGTCATAAATTTCCTTTTGAATAAGATTTCAGGATTATACAAGAAAGAGCATAAAATGAGCGTTAATTTAGAAAAAAATGAATTTAGAAAAAATGCAAGAGCAAATTTGATGAAACTTACTAAATTTAAGGCCAAATGCTCACACTATAAAGCTACAAAAACGCTTTTAAAATTGATAAATTTTACAAATTCTAAGAAAGTATTGTTTTATTTGCCACTTAACTATGAAGTCGATGTGCTTAAAATAAGACGAAATTTATCACATAAATGTGAAATTTTTGCCCCTTTTATGGTAGGTCTTAGCTTAAAGATGGTAAGATTGCGACTGCCATTTATAACTTATAAATTTAACGTCAGACAGCCATCTGGCAAAAAAATGGATAATGTTAGACTTGATATGGCAGTAGTTCCAGCGATTGGGGTTGATGGAGCTATGGCTAGGATAGGGCACGGAAAAGGATTTTATGATAGATTTTTTGACTCTTTGCCTATTAAGCCAAAACAGATAGTTTTTCTTGAGATAAAAGACTTTTACACCAAAGATGTGCTTTCAAATGCACAAGACGCGGTAGCAGACTTTTATATAACCCCAAACAAAAATTATATAAAAAGAGGAATAAATGATAGAGGTTTTAATAGGCTTAGGAGCCGGTGTGGCGGGCGTTGGAGCAGGGTATCTATACGCCAAAAAGATAAATGATGCAAACTACAACATCTTCTTAGAACAAGCAAAAGCAAAAGCAAAGGCTATTGAGTATGAAGCTGAGCTAACGCTTAAAAATTCTAAAATTTCAGTACAAGAGGCTGAATTTGAGGCTAAAAAAAGATACGATGACAAGACGACAAAGCTTCAAAAAGAGTATGCAAGTAAATTTGATGAACTAGCCAAAAAAGAGAAAATTTTGCTAAATGAGCAAGAGCTTTTAAACGAAAGTAAAGAGCTTTTTGAAAAAGATAAGCAAGACGCAAAGATCACTTACGAAGAGGGTTTAAATTTAAAAGCGACTTATCAAAACAAAGTAGAAGAAGCAATAAGAGTGCTTGAGCACGCTGCTGGCTTAACAGAAGAAGAAGCAAAAGAGGTCGTGCTTAAAAAGGTCGAGGAGAAGTCTCGTGCGGATATCGCTCATATCGTTAGAAAATACGAAGAAGAAGCAAAAAGAGAGGCTAAAAAGAGGGTTAATTACATATTAGCGCAGGCTACGTCAAGATTTGCTGGAGAATTTGCGGCTGAGCGTCTGATAAATGTCGTAAATATTAAAAACGATGAGCTAAAAGGTAGGATCATTGGTAAAGAGGGACGTAACATCAAGACTCTTGAAATGGTGCTTGGCGTTGATATTATCATCGATGACACACCACATGCTATCATACTAAGTAGCTTCAATCTTTACAGACGTGCGATCGCAACAAGAGTGATCGAGCTTTTGGTAGAGGATGGAAGAATTCAGCCAGCAAGGATAGAAGACCTTCACAAAAAAGTGACTGAAGAATTTGAGCAAAGTATACAAGAAGAGGGCGAAAACATCGTCATGGATCTTGGTTTAAATAAAATTCATCCAGAGATTGTAAAACTGATAGGTAAGCTTAAATTTAGAGCAAGCTACGGACAAAATGCCCTTGCGCACAGCCTTGAAGTGGCTCACCTTGCTGGTATCATCGCAGCTGAGTGTGGCGGAGATGAGAAACTTGCAAAAAGAGCTGGCATACTTCACGATATCGGCAAGGCGTTAACTCACGAATACGAGGGTAGTCACGTTGATCTTGGAGCTGAAATTTGTAAACGCTATAAAGAGCATCCAGTAGTTATCAATGCCATTTATGCCCATCATGGACACGAAGAAGCAACAAGTATAGAAAGTGCGGCTGTTTGCGCAGCTGACGCACTAAGTGCAGCTCGTCCAGGTGCAAGGCGCGAGGTACTTGAGAGCTTCCTAAAACGTGTTGAAGAGATCGAAAATATTGCAAAAAGTAAAGATGGCATCAAGCAAGCTTATGCGATAAATGCAGGCCGTGAAATTCGTGTCATCGCAAATGCTAAACTCATAAACGACGACGAGGCAGTGCTTGTAGCAAAAGAGATAGCTCAAGAGATCGAGAGCAAGGTGCAGTATCCTGGTGAGATAAAAGTAAGTGTCATCAGAGAGACTCGTGCTGTTGATTTTGCAAAATAACGGCAAGATATGAAATTTCTTTTTTCAATTTTATTATTTTTCTCAATTGGCTTTGCCAGCGAGGAGCTCGTGCTGGACTCGGCAAACTCGTTTATAACAACGATGAGAGGTGCTAGAAATGCTCCTATAAAAGAGCTAATCGAGCAGTCAAAAGCAACGATCATCTTTCCAAGTGTTAAAAAGATCGGTTTTGTAGTTGGTGGTATGGGTGGAGATGGCATCATGGTTGTTGGTAACATTAACTCGCCAAGTGAAATTTTACCAGTTAGCATAAGTGGCGGTAGCATCGGTATACAGCTTGGTTATGAAGATAGTTCACTTGTACTTTTTATATTTAAAGATAGCATTATCCACGATATTAAAGATGCCAAGATCACGCTTAATACAAAGCTATCAGTAGCTTTTGGTGATATTGGACGCAATTACAGTAAAGTAAGCGATTTTAAATTTTCAAGTGATATATACGCATATGCCGCAAATGATGGTTTCTTTGCGGGAGCTAGCTTTGGTGGAGCAGTCATCAGTGCAAGGGAAGAAATTTTAAAACAAAGTGGCTATGCCTATGAACAGCTAATAGCCTCTGCATCTAAACTTTTAGGAGATTAATGCAAGATATCATAAACTCAGTTTCAACATACGGCTATATTGTATTGTTTCTTTATAGCCTTGGTGGCGGTATGGTTGCATTAATCGCCGCTGGAATTTTAAGTTTTGCTGGCAAGATGGATATCACTCTTAGTATAATTGTCGCTACTGTGGCAAATACAATCGGCGACACGTTAATTTTTTATGTCGCAAGATTTAATAAAAACTCACTTATGCCTTATATCAAAAATCATAAAAGAAAGCTTGCTTATGCAGGAATTTTGGCTAAAAAACACGGCGATAAGATAATATTTATCAAAAAATTTATCTACGGAGTTAAAACTTTGGTTCCTATCGCGCTTGGACTTACGAAATATTCATTTTATAAATTTAGCATTATAAATTTGATCTCATCAGTGCTTTGGGCGGTCATTATCGGATTTGCCAGCTTTAAAGCGGGTGATTATTTTGTAGGTGCAAGTGACTATCTTGGCGAGCATGGATATATTATGCCTCTTGCTATGGTTTGTTTGTTGCTTGGAATTTGGTTTTTTTTACAACATATTACAAAAAGGAGAAAAGCATGAAAAAGGTGATATCTGCTTTAATCGTAGTTATCGTGGTAGCCATTGGAGCGGTTTATTTTGCTTCAAATGAGGTGGAGAAAAACTATCAAAGGATAGTGAATGATCTAAACAATATTAAGGGCTTTAAAATTTCTAATAACAATTATAAAAAAGGTTTTTTTGGCTCAAAAGGATCATTTGATTTTAGTGTTTCAAAAGATCTTTTGGAAAATATATTTGGTAAAAATGTAAATGAGGATTTAGTTTTTAAAGTAGAAAATGAAATTTCTCATACAGTGCTTGCTTTTATAGATGGCTTTGAAATAGACTCAAAAATTTCTATCCAAAACGATATGATTAAAAACATTATCGCAACATTTATGGGTTCAAATGTTATTGCAACAACTAAAACAAAAGTCAGCCTAACTGGCGATAAAGATGTGGATATTAAATTTAGCAATATTGAATTTAACGATAAGCAAAAAACTGCCGTTAATACAAAAGATATAAAAATTGGTATGATGCTTGATTCAAAAGATAGTATAAACAGCTTAAAGGTTGAAGCAGATAAGATTGTTTTGAAAGATTTTAGTGAGTACAATAAAGTTGATCTAAATATCGAAGGATTTTATATTGACTCAAGTTATAAAGAGCCAGTTAAGATTTCAAAAATTTTAGAGAGTCAGCTTGTACCTTATTTGGCAAAAGTTAAATTTAAAAGGGTATCTTTCGCATCTAATGATATAAGTAATATTTTGATAGATGACTTTAAATATGACTCAAAATTTGAAATCTCAAATGATCTTGGAAGATCAGACGATGTTATAAAAATAGGTATAGTAGCAGTTGATAAAGTAAAATATACAGATTTTGTCTTTGATAGCAAAATCGCAAATATCAATGTACCTGCGTTAAATAATGTATTGGACAAGCTTAATAATTTAAATAATGAAGAAAATTATAATGTTTTAGCTGGATTAAATTTTGATGAGATAATAGATCAAATCTTAGAAAAGAATCCAAGCATAAAAATAGATACATTAAGCTTTAAAAAAGGAGATAAGACTTTAAAGCTAAATTTGGATGCAGCAGTAAATGGCTTTAAAAAGGGAACAAATCAGTCAGAAATTTTTGATAAATTATCTCTTAGCGGAAAAATAAGTGTTGATGAAGGTCTGACGAATTTTTTTGATACACTAGTGCCAGAAGTAGCTTTTGTTGAGCCTACTTTGATATCTGCTGGATATTTTAAAGAAGAGGACAAAAAAGTAATAAGTGAATTTAAATATGATCCAAACAAAAAAGATATTATATTTAATGGAAAAGTTGGACTTCAAAATTTCTTTATGGGTTTTTAAAAATTAGCCTGATTTTTATCTGTATTTAAGCATCACTTCTATATACTTCACTTTCTGTTTTGCAAAATGCAGATCAGAAAGTTCTTTTAACTTACAATTGTTAAACTATTAGTCAATCTTTGAAATCTAAACAAGTGATCGATTGAGCCAGTCTATTATTTTATAATTTATAATAGATTAGACAAATTAATAAATAAAACTAAAAGT